>JARPAQ010000074.1 GCA_029460375.1 Nitrososphaerota archaeon
GTTCCACATAGATGGGTCTACAATCAATATACTTCGGCCATTTCATATGGGCCCATTCATAAAGCCTCATCGATAAGGAGCTACCATTCTCTTTTGATGCGTCGATAACTCCAAGCTTCCCCTTTGGCCTAAGCGCTCGCCTGATCTCCTGAAGCACCTTTGGAATTTCTGGAGTATCAAAGAGTTCAAGAGTGAAACTTGTAAAGACTGCGTCGAAAGCATTGTCTCTAAAAGGTAAATTCGCCGCATCTCCCTGATAAAGTTCAATTCTATCAATAAGACCAGCTTGCCCCAGCCTTACTCTCGTCACTTCCAGCATACTGGAGGAGATATCGAGACCGCAGGCTTTGCCACCCTCACCAACAAGTTTGGCTATTCGCTTGAAACAATGCCCCGAGCCGAAGCCTATCTCCAGTACAGTTTCGCCTTCTTGAACGGATAGGCGATCGAGAGCCATCTCTGCGTACTTTCGCTCTAATCCTGCTAGATACTCATAGAGCCTGCTGATCCGATCATATAACCTCTTAGCCTCCTCTTTGGTTCTGGGAACCGGCAGCACGGTCTGAGTTTCTTTGCTGACCACTATATCGTACCTGACTATTCATTGTCCTCACTTGCTTATATAATTCAGCCATCGGCCGAAAGCTGCCGCGTAAAGGATGAGGTGAAGACTTACTGCAAAGATTAAACTACCTTACGTAAACACATATTATTTCGCTATAGCCGATTGAAGAAGAGGCTTTCATCTTCCCAAGGGTAGAGCCCAGAGAGGCACGAGCATCTCGTTTTCGGAGAGACCTCCATGTCCACCCTTCAAGACAAACTCTTCCCTATGCGGCTTATACGGGTAGAAAAGGGAGTAGCCTTCTCGAGGTAGAGCTATAAGGTCACCTATCCTGTCACTGGTTGCCTCGGCTACTTCACCACGTCCAAACAATCCCCGCTTCAAAGCTTCTTCAGACTCTATAAGAAGAAAACCATCTTCGAAATTCTTAGCAAAATACTCCTTAACAGACTCAAGCCTACCCGGCTTCGGGTAGAGGTATGGGGCCCTAGAGGAGCCTGTGGGAGGAATCTGGAGATCTCCGAAGAGTCTTGGGTGATCAGGAACTTTGACGGTCTTGTTTTCGACCAAGGTGTGATGACCATGATCACTCGTCACCAGCAAAAGCGTATTCTTCGCAGCACCTTTGTCTACACGATCTAGAAGCTCAGTCTTAAGCGAATAAATCATGCTTCGTATCTCCGCCTCAGCTTCTTCAGAGGCTGGGCCGTAGACGTGGGAAGCTGTGTCCAGCGTATCCCAGTAGGCGAAGATGTAGCTCTCTTCAGTGGACCTCGACTCGATAAGACGCCTTAGGGTGATGAAGAGGTCAGGAGTGTCTACGTAGGGCTCTATTTTGGCGCCTTTATGGAGCATACGTGTCAGAGCAGAGTTTCGGAAGAACCATCGGGTGACGACATGGGATGGGTAACCCTCTTCACCAAGCACCTCATATACCGTCTTGGCACCAAGAAAATCACTTGGATCTAGACCGGCTTCAATCAGAACATCGCGTCTGAATTCCACGGAGGGAGTGAAGTTGACCATATTGGCCACCAGACCGAACTGTTTCAGGTAGATTGAGTAGCCTGTTACAGCGTGCTGCTGCGGGGTTAAACCTGTATTCAGAGACGTCTGTGCGGTGGGTGTGGTAGAGGCAAATGTTGATGTAAGAGGCAGAAATACTGATCTATCTGTGAAGCGGTGAAGCATAGACCTGCTTCCACTCAGAACATTCAGCAACTGACTGTAGCCGAGCGAATCGACGAGAAGCAGAACAATTTTACGTGCACCTTCTAGAGCAGATTTCAGCTCAGAGTCGACCAGAGGGCTGCCGCTTCCGTGGCCTATACCGAATGTTTTGTAAATGGTTGCGGGTATGTTTGTGATGCAGTACTCGTCGTAATCAGGGGTTACGAAGCCTTTCAGCCAGCTCTTCTTCAGAACTCTTCGTCTGATTTCTTCAGCGTGGGAGAATACCTTCTTCATGGGTCTAGTCTCTCAATCTACTTGTGCGTGAGTATAGCCACCCCAGGAGAATCCACTCTGCAGAAACCGAACCTCATGAACTGTATCATATCGTCAGGCTTTAGGTTCCGGCAGGCTTCTTCCGCGAAGCCTCGGACTATCTTCAGACTGTCCTTATTGAACACACCGTCCACGATAAGCAGGCTGAGAACCCAGACTGAGAACTCCATATAGTTTTCAGCCACCCACTGGATCTTCGGCATACTCCCCTGCAACTCCTCCCCGTCATACCTGCCAATCAGCTCAGAAGGGCTTGAGGATTCTATCTTCACGTTGTAGAGTCCAAGTAAACGAATAGTATCACCACCCTCAAGCTTCTCAGCATCTTCTCGGGGGATATGAAAAACTCCTCTGGTGTCAACTTCCCTCTCTCCAAGGTCTCGATCAGGATGATACTTCAACCTAGCCTTGACACGAGGCGCATCTCTGACCTCAAGCCGAACCGGATCTGGGACGAAGAAGAAGCGCCGAGCATCTGGATCCAGAAGTTTTCGGTTAATACTTTCAAGGAGACTCCAGTCAGGTTCAGATTCAGACTTGCTGACCCCGAGGCTCAGTACGAATTCTCTTATCGCTTCCGGGGTGAAGCCTCTTCTCTTCAGAGCGGTGAGTGTGGGTAGGCGGGGGTCGTCCCATCCTTCGACCAGCCCATCTTGAACAAGGGGTTGGAGGCGTCTTTTAGATACGGTTGTGCCTTTTAGTTCGAGGCGTGAAAATTCTATGAGCTCAGGTTGTCTAAGATTAAGTGTCCTCAGTATGAGGAAGTATAGTTCGTCTCTTAGCTCGTACTCTTTAGTCCGGAGGGCGTGTGTTACACCATCTAGGCTGTCTTCTATGGGTGCAGCGAAGTCGTAGGTCGGCCAGACGCGGTATCTGTCACCCTGAAGGGGATGTTCTGCATCTATTATTCGGAAGAGGGTTGGATCTCTTAGAGCCGTGTTAAGACTATTCATATCACCTTTTAGTCGGAGTATCGCTTCATTCATATTGTACTCCTTTGACATCTTACGCCATTTCCCAAGGTTTTCTTCAACAGATAGAGTACGGCAGGAGCATTCTCTGGTTTCGGATCTGTTCTGCTTGATGATATCGGGTTTACAGGTGCATACATAAGCCCGCTCCGCGCTGATTATCTTTTCAGCATACTTGTA
>JARPAQ010000075.1 GCA_029460375.1 Nitrososphaerota archaeon
CTGATGCTATAACCGCTATGACCGCAACACCGATCGCGCCGTAAGTAAGTTCCACTGGCATTCCTACTTGCTCTGTGACTTCAGATGTTACTGTTGACGCTCCTACCGTTGTCATAGAGGTTACTGTTAAGGTAGTGGAGCTTGTAACGGCTGATGTCGTTACTAATGTCGTGGTAGCGGTTGAAGTCGATGTGACAGTGATAGATGTCGTGGTCGCAGCTAATGTAGTCGTAGCTGTCGTTGTGGTGGTGATCGTTGTAGACCTAGTCGTTGTAACAGTCGTGCTCACCGTCGTCGTGACCGTCACAGCGCCCTCGGGCGGTGAGCCGGGCCCCGCCAAGGCGGTAAGAACTGCATACACCTCTTTATGTTCGAACTCTCTAACTTCGACGATCTTGTTCCATGTTTCATAGCCCTCCATCTTGACGGTCAAGTCCATGGTGAATGATTCTCCGACGAAATGAAGGTAAGGGGTTTTGCCCATTAATCTCTCATTTATGTATACATCCGCTCCAGAGGGATCGCTCGTTATGTTTGCTTGGCACTCCGTGGCGGCGTATGTAGACGGGATCAACAGACCACTCATGGCGACCATACTCATTGAGACAATAGCAACAACTACGAACGCTCTTAACTCTTTTAAATTCATAATTTATTGGACAAAAATCTTTCTAATAAACGTTTAGAGTGACAGCATCGCACATAGAAAGGTAGGAGAAAGAACCCTCAACAACGACTTAAAACAGTTGTAGAACGCAGCCCAATGCTGGAGGATTTAGCGAGTTGAAAGTTGGCGAGCGTAAAACATCGGAGGACAGTTAGGATGGCGGGCTGTCCTTATGGAAGGTAAAGTAAAAGATACCGATGCTCTGATATCAACCTATCGACATAAAACCCGATTGAACCGTTAAACCAGACTGTACAATCTAGATATTATAAAACATGCTAGACTACGACCCCAGTTCTTAATCGAAGTCTTCGACTCGGAAGTCTACTTATACTTTGTCAAACTTGTTACAATAAACTAATATTATGGGTCAAGATTGAAGCTTTTGATGCTAAACAAATGCCTGCCAAAGAAACAGTCATCGAAGTAAACTCCTTAGTAAAGAAGTACGGCGCCCTCACAGCAGTCGATAACATTTCGTTCAAAGTTAAGAGTGGTGAAATATTTGCGTTCTGCGGCCCCAACGGTGCAGGTAAAACTACTACCGTTGAGATGTTGGAGTGTTTAAGGGTGCCTACAAGCGGCAGCGCCAAGGTTCTGGGACTCGACATATCTAAGAGAAGCGATCTAAGTAAGATCAGAAGCAGAATAGGAGTTTTACCCCAAGAATTCAACACCTTCGAACTCCTAACCGTCAGAGAAAGCCTGAAGTTCTTCGGAGGAGTCTTCGATAAACATCTTGACGCTGACGAACTGATAAAGATCATCGATATGGAAGAATACTCCAATATACTGTACAAGAACCTCTCCGGCGGTCTAAAGCAAAGAGTCGGCGTAGCCATTTCGCTCGTCAACGATCCTGAAGTCATCTTCTTGGATGAGCCGACTACCGGTCTGGATCCTAAGGCTAGGCGCGGCGTCTGGGAGGTCTTACAGGATCTTAAGAAGAGCGGGAAGACGGTCTTCCTGACTACTCATTACATGGATGAAGTTGAAACGCTTGCAGATAATGTCGCAGTCATTCTCAGCGGAAAGATAGTCGCTGAAGGGACTCCGCGCAGATTAATTTCGAAGTACGGGGGGCACCAGACATTGGTTGTTGAAGGGGGAGGTGAATCGACCTACAAGGTCTTGAAGAATCGGATGAAGGATGTTGAGCTTGAGCCAAACGGAGACGTTTTAGCTAAAATACATAGTAAGAGTGACCTTTCAGATGCGTTTACTGCTTTGAACGAGAATAAGGTGGATTACGATCGGTTTTCTGTTAGAGGAGCAACTTTCGACGATGTGTTTCTGAACCTTAGTGGAAAGAAGATTGTGGAGGGAAAACTGGAGTGAGGAACATCGTAAATATAGTTAAGGTCTTTGTCAAACATTGGTATAGACGTAAGAGCACTATATTCTGGACTATACTCTTCCCAATTATGTTGATGACGATATTCGGCTCGATATTCAGCAACATGGGTGAATCCAAGCTGACACTATACATACAGAACCAAGACAGGGATAACGGAGAATACACTGGCCTATCACAAGCATTAATGGACGCTTTAAACAGCACAGACGCATTCGACATACATGAAGTTGACGCATCTCAGAACCTCGACGAAGTTCTGAAAGAAGCGTCAAACCCCCGAGCCCTGATAATTCCCCAAGGATTCAGCCAAGAAATCCAAGACGCCCTATACAACAAAGACAGCCCCGCAACCCAAGTAATCCTGAGGAGAGACGTTTCTCAGATATCAGATCCCGCACCAGGCATAATCAACACCGTCATAAGACAGTTCAGCACCCACCTGATAGTGGGCGACACCAGAGAAGTAGTAACAATAGAAGAAGAGGCGGGTGAAAGCGGCTTCCGCTACATAGACTTCTTCCTCCCCGGCGTAATAGGTATGACTGTAATGACGACTGGTCTTATGGGAGCGGTCAGCATCAATACGGAGTATAGGATAAATGGGGTTTTAAGGAAGCTCGCTACCACTCCTATTTCGAAGCTCGACTGGGTTCTAGCTGTGGTGTTATACGAGATGCTGATAGCATTCTTAGCGGCCGGCATAATCATCGGGTTAGGATATCTCCCCATCAGCATATTCAACGTTCAGGTATCGTTGACTCTGCCCGCTGTACTGCTGTTGTTCGCAGGTGCATTCGCCTTCCCAGGGATGGGTATGATCTTGGCGCGGTTTGTAAGAGACCCGACTGCGGCTGATGCTTCTGCCAATGCGATAGCCTTCCCTATGATGTTTCTCAGTGGAACCTTCTTTCCGATCGAGATGTATCCCGACTTCTTGAAGTCAGTAGCGCAGATACTGCCTCTCACATACTTCAACAACGGGTTGAGGGCCGCTATGGTCGACAATCAGCCGGATATCGCGATTACAAACACGATAATAGTCGTTATACTTGCGGTGATATTCATCGTGATAGGGACTCTAGTGACGAGCTGGCGAGAGAAGTAGCATCAGGGATAGGGAAATCTTCTATGCTTGGCTACGGGGGGTCGCGCTATTTTATGACTGAGCTCTGAGCTAGACAGTCGTTATACTTGGAAAGTATCTTGTCGAACTCCTGCTTCAACATATCCTCAGGCATATACCCAACTAGGTCCCCTACTTCCCTTCCGCCGCAGAAGAACTTCATAGTCGGGAGGCTCATAACACCGTACTTTGAAGCGATATCAGGGTACTCCTCAGTGTTCAGCATAGCGAACCTCATCTTACCGTCGTAACTACCCTCTATCTCCTTAAGGAGCGGTGTGAGCCGTCTGCACCAAGGACACCAAGGTGCCCAGAACTCTACCAGCGTGAGATTATCAGATTTTAAGACCACATCGTCCCAGTTTTCCGATTTTACATCCTGCATAATCTTAACTTCCACTTCATGTTTTTTAACACTTTTGGAAGAGCACAGTCACAGCGAAAAATAACTTCTGGATCTTCCACAATAAGAGAAAGACAGACAGCGGCATTAGCCAGTATCTCGAAGCCGTGGGTCGTCAGAATTCAGCCAAACAGGCCTGCCGCTCTCACGTCTAGCCTTAGCGAGGTTCACCACATTCTGGACACGTTGAAAGTTCTCTTCATACACATGGAAACTTTCAGAAGTATCAACATACTGCCCAGCTTCAACACCCAACTTATCAGCTATAATCTTCTGCAGATTAGTCAAGGCCCACATATTCATCGGAGCAGCAGCATAGGCGTCTCGACTTCTCCAGTATGTATGCATCTCCAGCCTCCTGTCGATAACCTTGCACCATATTATCTGTAAGCAAGGTGGCCCTACATCTGGATGCTCGTCCTTCCAAGCCATCCATGTAACTGCTTGTGCTCGATTTGAATAAGGTGTCTTCTTCAACTTCTCGACGAGATACTCCACCTGATTGATC
>JARPAQ010000076.1 GCA_029460375.1 Nitrososphaerota archaeon
GCTCTTCATAACGAAATTCTGTATCGTAGGTTTCAAGACCCACATGGTATCGTGGAGGCTGGTAGATACGGGGGAACCATACTTCAATCCTATGAGAGAATCGATATCAACTATGCCTCTATGGGTGTGAAACTGTTTGCCCCGTTCAACTTTGATGAGCCAGTTCTTCCGCTTGTTAAGAAATATGAGTGTGTAATCACCTTCTTTGACGAGGTTGGCTGTAGGCAAGTTCCATCGCATAGTAAGTTCTATCTCCATGATATATGCTAAACTTTTCCTTGCCGAATAAACCATTAAATATCGAAAAATCTTCTGGGTGGTGCGAAGATTGTTCTTCAAGTCGTCTGCGAGGTGAAAACGGAAAGAATGGAAAACGATGAAGCAAGCACGAAGGATACGGGTCAAGAGGGATCAGGGTTTGGAGATCGAAGATTTCCGAGATCATACTTCATGCCGAAGCCTGTGAAGGTGGGCGAGGAGATGGATGTCGATATAACTGAAATGAGTCGTAAGGGAGACGGTATGACTAGAATCAAAGGATATGTTGTCTTTATACCGAATACAAAGGAAGGAGACAACGTAAAGATCAAGATAACCCAGATTAGACCTAACCATGCTATAGGCGAAATAGTATAGACAGAAACCAGCAGGTATCGTGTGTCTACAATGCTTCAGCATGGCTGCAAAAGTGACTTAGGCACACCATTATTTTTTATAAATAATTAAACCCCCTAGATTATACTATTATCGTGAAGATGCTTTGTACGAAGAAAGGTTAAGACAGAAAGGAATAATTCTACCTGAACCGCCTAAACCCATAGGAACCTATCTGCCTGCAGTAAGAAGCGGCAATATACTATTTGTGTCGGGAATGATACCGAAGATAGCTGGGCGGACATCTCCAAAAGGTAGGATAGGAAGAGAACTTACCTCACAAGAAGGATATGAAGCAGCCCGACTGTGCGCGCTTAACGCGTTAGCCGTGGCAAGAACTGAGATGGGAAGCCTTGACAAGATAAGCCGAGTCATTAAGGTTGTAGGGTATGTAGCTTCGAGAGAAGCATTCGCTGATCAATCCGTTGTCGTGAACGGTGCATCTGATCTCCTAGTCGATATATTCGGCGACAAAGGAAAGCATGCACGTGTATCTGTAGGTGTAGCGGAGCTCCCCGGAAATGTGCCTGTAGAGGTTGAGATAACCTTTGAAGTCCAAGTTTCAGAAATAAAAGATGAGCCCGAAGTGGATAGTGTTCAGGAAGACCTTTTGAAGACGGCTGAAATGAAGAGAAAAGCGAAGACTCGAAGCAGAGGACCATACCGTAAAGCCGCTGTTGCATAAGGAGCAGATACTTTTAAGAGGACTCTCCTAAAAATCTGCAAGAGACAAAGATGAACTACGACGATGTGATGAGGCTAGCGCTTGAGCGAGGATTCTACGCACCTAGCTGTGAAATCTACGCAGACGCACCAGCAGGCTTCTGGGAGTACGGGCCGCTGGGTACAGCTTTCAGAAATAGGTTTGTGGAGCTGTGGCGAAGGGAGATAGTGAGGAGAGATGGTATGGTGGAGATAGATGGTTCGCAAGTTATGTCTAAAAACGTCTTTGTAGCTTCGGGTCATCTTGAAAACTTTGGAGATCCTGTAGGTTCCTGCTGCTAGTGCGGATTGACGGTCAGAGCGGACAGGTTGATCTCTGAGAAGACTGGAGAAATAATTCCTGAGCGGCTTGGAGAGGAGGAGTATAACCGTCTCTTGCAGGAGAATAGTATCCGTTGCCCTAAATGTGGTGGTGAGCTTGGGGCGGTTTCGAAGTTCAATATGATGTTTAGAGTTGGTGTTGGAGCTGGGGGTGAAGATGCTTACCTTAGACCTGAGACTTGTCAGAGTATATTTGTAGATTTTCCGAGGCTCTATAAGATTATGAGGGGTAAGCTGCCTTTTCCGGTTGCTCAGTTGGGTAAGAGCTTTAGAAACGAAATATCTCCCCGCCAGAGCCTGATGAGGCTGAGAGAGTTCTATCAAGCTGAGATAGAGGTCTTCTTCAACCCGGATAGAGTAGATGATTTTGAAATGTTTGAAGGTGTGAAGAATTACACGCTGAGGCTTATGGAAGATGATCAGGTGAAGGAGATACCTTGTGAACAGGCTGTAGAGGAAGGTCAAATACCTAACAGATTGGTCGGATACTACCTTGCTGTAATGCAGCAGTTCTACGAGACCGCCGGGATAGATATGAAGAGACTAAGGTTAAGGAGGCTAAGCGAAGAGGAGAAGGCTTTCTACGCGAAGGTGGCGTTTGATCTGGAGGTTGAGACTAGTCTAGGCTGGATAGAGCTTGTAGCCTGCAATGATAGGAGTGACTATGATCTTAAGAGGCATGCTGAAGTGAGCAGAAAAGATATGACAGTTATGGATGGAGAGGATAAGGTTCTGCCTAGTATCTTTGAGCTCTCTATGGGTGTCGATAGAAGTCTCTACTGCATTATGGAGCATTCATTTGTTAAGGAGGACAAAAGGAATATGTTGAAGCTGAAGCGGTATCTAGCGCCTATACAGGTGGGAGTATTTCCACTTGTGAATAAAGACGAGTTGCCAAGTAAAGCTAGAGAGGTTCATAATATTTTGAAGAAGGAGTTTCAGACCTTCTACGACGTATCAGGCTCTATAGGGCGTAGATATCGAAGGCTGGATGAAGTGGGTGCTCCTTTGGGGGTAACCATAGATTACGACACCGTGAAGGATGATACGGTGACCCTTAGAGATAGGGATAGAATGCAGCAGATACGAGTAAAGATATCTGAACTATTGTCGAAAATTAGAAGATTCTATCAGGGAGAAGAGCTATTCAGATAATATACGTGATAACAACAGCCACTAATGCACCTATAATTGTGGAAAGAAAGTTCACAACATTATTCCCAATGAATTTTACCCTCTTTATTCTTACCGTAGGCACATTATGATGAGTTCCCCCTTCTGTTATAACACCGCAGACGACACACCTATTCATACCTTGAACAGTAGCGCCTAGAAAGCTGTCAATGTGAGAGCCGGCGAAACCACTTAAGAGAGTTATCAAAATCACTCCGGCAAAAGACCCATCTAAAAATCCGAGTAGAACCGCTGTAATGCCTATGAGAAGGCTACCTGCGACTACCATAAGCTCGCCGAGAAGAGAGACACCGCCAGAAGTACCTGCCCCGACCTTTTTACGAAGATTAGTGATAAGACGAGGTCTAGACCTGCTTAAGAGACCTATCTCCGTAGCCAAGGTATCCGCCATAGAAGTCGCCATAGCTCCCAGAAAGGCAGCTGAAAAGATAATATCATCTGATAAAAGACCGGCCAGAATAGCTGCAGCTGCTACACCACCATTAGCAAATGTGTTCCTCCAACCTCTTGCGCCACCTTTCTCCTGACCAAAGCCTAACCGTCTCTTGTAATCGTATCTTAAGCGGGTCGAGAAGGCTGAAACTATGAAAAAGACCATTATTATGACCAGCCCAGGCCAACCACCTCCTGCAAGTATGATGCCGCCTACCGCTATTCCCGCTATCAAACCACTGATATCTAGAGATTTCAGCCTGTACGCTACAAAAGCCAGAAGGCTAATTATTACCAGCCCTAGGGCCATTTCAGAAGAAGATACAGGCATAGTGTGGTTCGCTTCCTTTAACCAAACGGCTCTTTATTGAAAAACCTTTTTCAGATTACAGCTTCTTGAACAGTCTGGAGAAATCCTCTTCTCGCGGTAATAATGAGAGCATCAGAACTATCTGTTCTCTTTCCGCAAGATCTACGGCCATCTTATCCACAGTCTTGGGTCCATGAAGTATAACCATTCTAGGTTTGAACTGTGAGACTCGTATAGCCACGAGCGGCGAGCGTCCTAGACCAACTTTAGTGAAGACAAGTACACGTTCAGTGGTTGCACCGAATATCTTGTAGAAGTCGAAGCCTGATAAAGAGTATATTGTCCTTATGCTGTCAAGTATGGTGTAACCATATACGTTCTTATCAAGATATGGCTCTCCGGTAAGAACTCGCCCCTCAACCAGTTCAACTATGTCAGTTGCGGATACAGGTCTGCTGAACTCACCTATATCTAGGATAGCTGGTCTGTCTGGAGATTCAATGAGTCTTTCAAGAAACTTACCACGCTCACTGTCCAGCTTTATGAGAGCTTCAATGTAGCGTTTGACAAAGGCGATACCGGGTGAAGGACGCCTTCCGCTTTCATAGTCACTTAGAACTGAGGGAGATATCTTCATTACCTTCGCTAAATCAACCTGTTTTATCGAGAGCTTTTTACGCCAACTCTTCAGAGCCTCACTTGGACTCGGATTAGCGATCACACTCCCACCTATCTTTGATATTAGTTCTTCATTTATGGAGGACATAAGGTATACAGGCTCTTAATCGACTTGCATATTTCATCTTCTTTAAACCATATGGTTGCCTGAAAGCATGAGTTCACTTACGGTACTTTGAGAGTTTATCCTTAAATACTTTCAACTTTAATTATTTTGTGATGGCGTACAGATCGAATGAGACTCTATTGTTAAAATATCTTGGCGCGAGCCCGATACTGCGAATTATAGACTTCTTCTTAGACAACCCGCTTTTAGACTATTCTAAGAATGAAATCGTGAAGAATCTTGCGATGGGTAGGGTGACATTCTTCAAGTATTGGCGGGAGCTGGAGAAGTCGGATGCTGTGAAGGTTACTAGACACGTTGGACGTGCTACGATGTACCAGTTGGATAGAGAGAATGACGTAGTGAAGCAGTTAATTAAGCTGGATATGGCTCTTGCTAGAAAAACGATGGAGAAGGCAGTGAAAGAATCTTAAAGACCAGTTACAGTAAGGCCTAGTTAGGACGTATATGACACAGAGAATTATGAACTTTTTTGCACTGGGTACACTTCCTCTTTAGAGTCAAAGAAGAGCCTAGTCTCACCGAGGGTCAGCGCGTCCGTCTGAGATACCTTGACTACGATAGGTAGGTTCGCCACTACTTTGCCGAGGGTTAGGCATGTTCTCTGAGGGAGAGTTCGCACCATCGATTTTACTGTTTCCGTGTCTATCATCGTGACTCTGGCTAGCTTCTCTAGATCTGTATCATTAGTGAAGTTGAAGAGGAATATGTTATCGACCTGCCGAAATATTTCGTCACCTATCGCGTCCGGCTGATTCGTTATGAAAGTTGTGAAGATTCCGAAGTGCCTCATCCTTGTAACTATGTCATCCCAGTATGTCTCTCTTATATATAGGTGCGCCTCCTCCGCGAAGCGAAATAAAGGTGGGATGACTCGCTTCTCTAATAGCTCTACGAGCTTGCCTAGAAAGAGCTCCACAATCATTCGTCTTATGAGGGGTGAAACTCTTCCTAGAGATATCAGCACTAATCCTCCATTTTTGAGCTGAGAGAAGATATCCTCAATCTTCAGTGACTTCTCATCTGAGAATAGCCCTGAAGAAAGCATAGTGTGAAACCTAGAGTATAAGGCATCACGAATAAACTCGTTGCAGCGTGAAGTTTGAATAAAATCGCCCAGAGAACGCATAGAGAGTGAGCCCTGAGCTTCAAGATGCTTCCACATCCTTATGAACTCCCTGAGAGAGGCTCCTGGGATATCGAGTGTATGGCGAAGCAACCCTACTATCGAAGATAAGCCTAGGTATTTGAGGCTGAAAACTAGAGAGTTTCCGGGAGACAATATGACGCTTTTATCTGCAGTTGTGCTGGGAGACCCGTCTCTATTCCAAGCTAGTCCGCCGTATTCGTTGTTAAGGTCGAAGATGAAGACATAGGCACCGTACTTCACTAGCTCTGTCGCTAAGAGCTTCGCTAGATGTGACTTTCCAGACTCCTTTCGACCTGTAATAACATTAAGCTGTCCGTCGAGCGACTCTGCAAAGATGTGAAGCATCTCTTTATCGCCAGCCTCACCCATCACAATCTCTCTTGAACCACTTTGACCCGCAAGCCGCATCAGCTCAGACGTAGGCATCTTTCTAATCCTCGCCTTCACCCGAGAAGGAAGCCATGATACGTTGGAAGTGAACCGATCACCATTGACGCTACCTCTTATCTTGCACTTCAATAACCGTATATCACGTATAAGGTGAGAAATGGTGTTTATCTGCAGAGGATCGCTCTCCACACCATTGGCAGACGCCTTCATCACCTCATCTCGCACCATATCTTCAACCATACTCGGATGATCTAGGTAGCGCTCGTCACATATCTGAACTACCAGTTCGCCGTTTTGCTCCTTGTCTTCGATAACTATGTAGTCACCTATGAGGATCTTTTCCGACGGTAGTGCTATTATAGATACGTCGTCTCCGATCTTTTCAACTATCTTCAACTTAGTGGCCTCAGTGACACAGTCGGAAGCTCATACTCCCAAGTGAAGCATGCCTAAAGTCTTCAGATGGAACTTCTATAACACCAGCATCCTTCACAAGATAACTCTTTACAGAATCAATCTGAGCGGCGGTGAATACTGAGAGGTGGTGTGCTAGCCTCAAGGTTTCAGGATAACCGTGGTAGAAGGTATCACTAGACCTAAGGAGTGAAAGTGAAGCCTCAACATCATCCTGAGAAGATATATCAACACGATAAGGATGACCGTCCTCTGAAAACCGAGCCAAGAGAATATGGCCCTCGACACGGCTGAGAAAAGGAGAAACGAATTCATCTACGTCAAGATACGCAGGCAGGTCTTTAGAAGCATAAAGCACCTGTGAAAGCTTGTTCAATAACCCCACTCTAGTCGTCTTGCTTAACCCGACTACAAAATTACCATTCTGATCAGCGGCCTCCAGCACTCTACGCAGATTGGTCTCGCGCTCCTCAAACTTCGAAGATTTTAGACAACCATCGATCAGAATCATCGAGTGAGATAACATCTTAGCTAGTTCAAGAGCAACAGCGCGCTCCAGCCTCTCACGGACTACGCGCTGAGCAAGAGACCTGTCAAGTAGAAAGAGCTTAGAAAACCGGTTTGAACCAGACGCCTCGAAAGATAGGTGGGCAGCATTAAACTCATCAATATAGTAGATGAGTGGGCCGAGTCGAACGTAGCTGGAAAGTTTACCGTGTTGTGAAAAGACTGCTGCTGCTCGACCTGCGTAAATTGATCCGTCATCGGTTTCGGCGATATGGATACAGGATGAGTCTATTCCTACGACTGTTATCTGGTTAGAGCTTGGTGTGAAGTGTTTGGCTTTTAGATCGGGTGTCTGTGTATCCCAGCCGTTGATGGGTTGTAGTTGGTTTCCACCTCTGCTGAATACGACTTTCTTGTTCACTAGGCGGTTTATGTTTCGGTTGATCTCTTGGTTGAGATGGTTTCTCATATTTGTTGCAATATGAGTGGGATTTAGAGGAGGGTGAATGTCTATAGGAATGTTTAATTGCGTGTTCATCTTGACCAACAAGATAGAATAGTAGTGGATTATAAATGTTGCGCAAGTTGTTCAACAAGAAACAACAATAGGTGAAGCAAAAACGGCTGAAAAAACAGGCGAAGTACACATCAAACTAAGAAGAGGAAGCTGGGAGATAGAGATAACCTGCACAGAAGACAAGATAAAACAAGTTGTTGAAAGTGTACTGAGTGGTCTTAACACAGCCATACTGGAAACACCCACCTCACCTGAAAAGACTGCGGCGAAACGAGGTGCAACCTGCCGAGGCCTAATAGAAGAACTCTGGTCGGAAGGTTGGTTCACAGAGGAGAGAAACCTTTCAGATGTTCATGAAGAGCTGGCGCGAAGAGGATACCACTATGACCGAACTGCTGTTTCACATGCGCTGACGGATCTGGTTCGAGAGAACGTCCTGACAAGAGTAGGTATGATGAGGAGTTACAGGTATATTCAGAAGAAGCCTCCAGCCTAGGGTTCAGATCTTACTGCCGATCTTCTTCTCCAAGACTCCGCCGAGCCAATGGATACCTTGAGTTGTTATCTTATACTTGACACCTTGTTCGATCTGCTCACGTTCAACATAGCCAGCCTTTGAAACTTCACTCAGCCTCGAGCTTATCGACTTGGGTTTAAGATTGGTTGAGTTATATAGCTCTTGAAGTGTTAGGGAAGGTGATTCTGACTTGCCTGTCATATAACCTATCTTAGCTGCGACGAGCTGTAGGCAGACAGTATCCTTATCGCTTAACTTGCGGTTCGAAA
>JARPAQ010000005.1 GCA_029460375.1 Nitrososphaerota archaeon
AAGGCTACAGCGGGGTATGGCTGTGGTTCGGTTTGGGTGTCGTGGTTTTGGCGGTCTCTTCAGTTGTCTTGCTCTTAAGGTTGAAGAGGCGTTAGAGGTACTGGGCTCAACTCTTCTCCCACTCGTCTATGATGCTCATGATTACCGTTAGAGAGAAGGCGGGTGCGCGTCTGCGGAGGTACTTTTTCAAATCATCCTTGGAATCTCCGTTTATGTCTGGTCGTCTGAGACTTATCATCTTGTCGAATATTTCGTCAAGTTCGTCGCTCTGATCCATTACTGCTTTATTTCTGGCCCGCCAATAGTTGTACTCTAAGAATATGCCTGTAAGTATAAGACCTGCTGCAGGGGCCAAGAAAGCTATCGACTGTATAGGAGAGGAGAGGCCGAAGATGTTGAGTATGGTCTGCCAGAGATTCCCTAAAAATAAAAGTATGGTGCCTACGGATATGAACCACCAGTTTCGGCTTATATCGTAGACTCCGAGCATCTTCACTGTCATTATGCTCCAGACTGCGGCGAATCCGAATATTATCGTGTAGAACACGTTTAATGCAAGTGTGGACGGATCTGGCAGGAATATACCTCCCTCACCCGTAGCTAATCTAAGATAGGTGATATAGTTTATTGCGAAACCAAAAATATTCCGATTGATCCTCTTATAAAAACCCAGAGATCACCAGCTAAACTACCCTGAACCTCCAGACCACACCTAGAAGACTTTTATTCGCCTTGACTGAAACATTATCCAGATGCCCTCCCCGTCGCTCCAAACTCGCAAACACATCTTTTCCAAGATTAGTTCTAAGGAAGCTGCCAAACTCGTTCAAGACATGGTGCGAAAACCGAGCGTAAACCCACCCGGGAACGAGGCTGAAGTGGCCCAATACTTAGCCGAGAAGATGAGGGAGATAGGCCTAGACGTAGAGACATTCGAGATCATGCCTCACAGACCTAACGTGACAGGCCGCCTCAAAGGAGAGAAAGGCCACCCTATCCTAATGTTGAACGGCCACCTCGACGTAGTTCCACTAGGCAACACAGAACTTTGGACGGTAGAACCCTTCGGAGGAGAAATTAGAGACGGCAGAGTCCACGGCAGAGGCTCAGCCGACATGAAAGGCGGTCTTGCCGCTATGTTTCTGGCTGCCAAAGCGCTCAAGGAGTCCAACGTGTCTCTAAAGGGTGACCTGTTGCTCACAGCGGTTGTCGATGAAGAGGTTACGGGCAGCGGTGCACAAGGTCTTATCGATCGAGGATATACTGCTGATATGGCTGTTGTAGCCGAGCCGACGGAGCTAAGGCCTGTGAGGGCCCATAAAGGTCTACTCTGGTTAGAAATATCAACCACAGGGAAGGCCGTGCATTCTAGCCGTGTCTCTTCGAGGGGGGCCAGCGGAGAGGTGAACGCAGTATACAAGATGGCTAAGATTCTGGATGCGCTTCAGACCTATCTAATCGAGCTCGAAAAGAGAGATGATCCTCTGGTTGGAAACCCAACGGTCAGTGTTGGAACCATAACGGGCGGCTCAAAGACGAATATGGTGCCCGATAGATGTAGCATAACGGTAGATCGGAGGCTGCTCCCCCACGAGAGTTCGGATGACGCCAAGGCTGAAGTTGAAGATATTCTTCGAAGGCTGAGGAAGGAAGACCCGAGTCTGAAGACCGAGTTGAAAGTCGTATTGAGCCGAGAGGGCGCCGTGACCGGCATAGACGAGCAGGTAGTTCACCTGTCAAAAGAAGCCGCTGAAGAGGTGTTAGGTACCGAGGTGGAGGTCTCAGGCAGCCCAGCTACCAGCGATATGACGATCTTCGTAAATCAGGCAAGCATCCCTACGGTTCTACTGGGGCCAGGAAGACTCGGTGCCGCCCATATCACAGACGAATATGTCGAGGTTGATCAAGTGGTGAGGGCCGCTAAGATATTCGCCCTAATGGCTCTAAAGGCTCTAGGCTAAATCTACTCTACTGTCTGATCGGGCCACATCATCTTCCTCAATGCGACGCCGACCTGTTCAACCGGGTGTCGCTTCAACTCATCCATATACTTGTCGAAGGCCCGTTTCCCTTCTTTCCGGTAAGCTTCAACCCATTCCTCCGCGAACCTGCCTGACTGTATATCCTTCAACGCTCGACGCATACCCACTTTAGACGCGTCGCCGACAGCCATACTGCCTCGAGTAAGACCACCGTATCGAGCGGTCTCGCTGACCCGCTTATACATGCCGCCTATACCGTATCGCTGAATAAGATCCACTATAAGCTTCAACTCATGGAGGCATTCGAAGTAGGCGATTTCAGGCTGATAACCAGCCTCAACTAACGTGTCGAATGAATTCCTGATAAGACGGTCAACTCCGCCGCAGAGATCCACCTGCTCTCCAAAAAAGTCGGTCTCAACCTCTTCTTTGAAGGTGGTTTCCAGCACCCCTGCTTTAGAGCACCCTACTCCTTTAGCCATCGCCAGAGCCCTCTTCAGAGCTCTTTCAGTATAGTTCTGATGAACAGCGACCAACGCAGGTGTACCGAAGTTCTCCAAGTAGACCTCTCGAACACGCTGCCCAGGGGACTTCGGCGCTACCATAACTACATCGACAAACTCAGGTGGGGTTATCCATTTCCAATGAATTGCGGCGCCGTGTGAGAAGGCTAACGCATTCTCTTCTTTCAAGTGGGGTACTATCTGTTTCTTGTAGATGTCTGATTGAACCATGTCGGGTATCAGTATGTGGATGATGTCTGCCTTCTCAGCGGCTTCATTCACTTCGTAGCCTCTATGACCATCAGCCTCAGCCTTACTCCAGCTGGCTCCTCCTCTTCTCAGCCCGACTATAACGTTTAGCCCTGAATCTTTCATGTTGCTTGCTTGGGCGTGACCTTGGTTACCGTAACCTATCACAGCTATTGTTTCATTTTTTATCTCATCGAGATCTATGTCTGAATCATACCATCTTTTAATCAATGTTTAATTCATCCCGCAGCTGGGTCAGTATCGACCTTTGACACCTATAAAGACTTTGAGCCTAGGTGTCTCTAGACCTGAGAGGATCTCCTTTAGAGCTGTCTTCATTGGCTCTTTTCATCCTGCTCAGCCTCACATTCAGGATACCGTTCACATAAGATGTGTCGATGATGCTAAGCTCCTTAGGTACAGAGACCTTCTTCTTGAAGCTCTGTCCCCCGAATATGGTGAGCGACTTTTTTCTAAGCTCCACCTTGACGTTTTCATTTGGCCCCGGGACATCGGCGACTATGGTTACCATGTCTTTGCCTTCAAGAATATCGTATGTCCACTTCTTTTTGGAGTCCTGCATTGGTTCGAACTCTCCTTTCACTATCTGCCTTATCTCTCTCATCCAATATATCATAAGTGCAGCCGCCACGCCGGCTAGTATGAGGCCGAATAGCCCTCTCTGGACACGTATAAGGAATAGAAGTAGGACACCTATCAGAAACAGTCCCACGACGAATACGAACATAGAAGCTATGTCCGCCATATCTTTGGCTCTGACGCGTGGAACGCTGTTCTTCACCATACTTCTTCTACCTACAGTACATACGATACGGATTCTATAAATCTCTTGCTACCTTTTTATTCGAAGAAGATGACTATGTAGTGCATCTCCACGACGCCCTGAACGTTTACGAGTACCCCGTAGTTTACAGCGGCATCCTGACGCCACGTCATAATTCTAGCACCACTTGCTTCAGCACTCCAATTCTCTATGAATGATTCCACTGCTGACTGAGCCTGCTCCCAATGGGCTGTTGATAGGTAGGTGACGTTCCCTTCAAGGAAGACCAAATCAGGATTTATCTCTCTAGGCTCCACGATCGTGAGATCTTTCTCCAGAAAGAGATCCTCGACCTGCAGCCGCCGCTCAGAAGCACCAACCTCTTCTACAAAAGGAACTTCTGCCCCGCTTAGCTTGGCGAGGTAGGCGCCGAAGGCTTCTTCAGGGGTTGAGCCCAACCCGACGAATGTTTCACCAGTGAAGGCTGCTCCTACCGCAGCCACAAGACCAAGCTGAGTAATTACTCCTCCGGCTTGTGCTGTGTAGACGGGGATAAAGTATACATCGTGTTCACCTATTCTATATAGGATCTTGTCTCCTTCTCTTACACCCCCCGCGCTGCTGAGAAGCGTCTTTCGTTCAGCATACACTTCATCCTTCTGTAAAGCCTCCACAACGGCTGTGGGGCCTAGGAGCTTTGTTTCAGACTCGAAAGACACTTGGTAGAATATGACTTCGCCTAAGCGGGGGTAGTCGTTTTGCACTACGGCGTATCCGGCTAGGTTTTTTCCGGGGGACCCTCTAAGTTGGAGGGAGAGGACTCCTAGGAACTCCGGCTGGTCGAAAAGGGGAGGCTTTGCGATTACGAAGTATGTGTCGAGTTCAGGGGGGACTTCGTAGAATCTATTTGCGACTATGAATGTGGCGGGATCGGTTACGTGGTAGTCGTTGAACATAGATATTCGCCATTCGAAGAGTTCTTCAGGGTATCTGGTCTGGTCTCTTAGCCAGTCTGGAATTTCAGTCATGACGTAGTCGCTGTACGAAGTCTTGAAGAGCTCACTGAAGTAGTCGTCTCCGAGTATGAGGAGCTGAATCGAACCGTCGTATATGTCTATGATAGCATAGCCCACGTGCCTAAGAAATGGGTTTCCTGCGCTCCAAGGTATGTTTCCACCATCTAGCCCAACTATTAGAGGCATTAGCCATTTAGTGTTTTCACCATCCGTAACGGGGTACATATCAACAGGTTTACCTCCGAAGTTGTAAAGGAAGTAGGGGAAGAGTAACTCCATCCTATCGTAGACATCCCTGTACCTCAAAGCGTGAATAGTGTCATCTGGAAATGATACGAGAAATGTCGAGTCGAATATCCAGCTCAAAGGAGGCGGCATATCAACCCCGCCATCGCCGTCATAAAAGACATCTCCGACTTCGATGCTCCTACCGCTTCCAAGCGGATATGATGCCCAAGTAGATTCTAGGAGACCTCCTTCACCGTAGTATATCTCACGTTGTTTAAAGAAGTCAGATGAGTCTACAATTCTACCTTCTCTCCCCTCCAACAGCAAAAACCCGTTGGGAACATGTGTGTAATGCATATGCTCAGCGAACCAGACGTTTCCAGCCTCTATAGTTTCGGGGAGGACAGGTTTCATAGAGGCGCTCCAGTATAATGTGTTGTTGAAGCGTAAAATATCCGAATCTTGAAAATCAACATACGGTATAAGCCCTATCTCCGGTTTGAGTTTTGCGAAGCCTGCATCCCAGTCCCAAACACGGACCTTGCTAAGGACATCACTTTGGTTGACTATGTACTGATTTACCCGTTCAGGTGCTACTGGGGATATACTGAAGTTATAGGGAACTTCGTTTATCTCGTCGATCTGAGCTAGGTACCGGTTTACAGATATCTCCTGAGCTGTATACGGCCCCATCCACTCGACCTTCCTAGCGTCAGCTATGCTACTCTGTACTACCACAATTGACCCTGCAACCAGCGCAATTATCACGATAGTTACCACACGTAAGAGAATGCTGCGTCCGGTTCTAGGTATCAGACGTCTTTTTCTGGATCTGTCGAGGTAGGCGAATGCGGCGAAGAGGAATCCAGCAGCAAATACACCGCCTATTACATATTTGGTGTTAAAGTCGATGTATGATGGGAAGAATAGGTTTACGCCTGCCCATAAGAGGGCCATGGATATGAGGGCTTCTATCGTCGATATAGGTAGAGTTATGGGCTGTCCCGGCTCCGTTGACTGTAAGAATGTGGCTGTTCCCACTTTAACTATATGAGTCAAGCCCACTAGAATTACGAGGCGAACCCCTATCACGGTCAGGAGCGGGGTCATAAGAAGGGTCAAGGCTGGTGCTAGTGGTATTACGTTCTGCTGGGCGAAAGCCATAGAGAATGAAGGCGTTACGAAGGGGAGTGCAAAGAGACTCGGTATCTGTAGTATGTTGGATTCCCATCCGTTGAGCATAGCGTGAACGCTCATCCCAAAGATTATGTTTGAGAACAACGTCATACCTACCAGAAACTTCGTAACTTGCCAGAGTAGAAACTTCAGCGGTGTGAGTTTAAAGTATGAGAACTCTAAATACTCAGGAGGCACTGTCAGCACCTCACCCTTTGATCTTAAGAGGCGTAACCCAAACCTGATGAACCACCAAGTTAAAGAGCGCCTATTCTTGAAGTCGATTCTGACTAACGCTATAGTGGCAAGGATTAGCCCACCCAGAATCTCAAAGTAGAAGGGACGTATGAAGAGCTCACCGAACTCCGCCACGTTCAGCCAAAACCATATCAGCTGACCACCAACAGCCCAGACTAGAAACAGTATTATCACTATGAACAGAACCCAGATGAACCTTCGAGGAATCTCCTGTGGCTCCGGCGGCTTCTCTTTCTCTACATCTTCATAACCCATAATGATCAGGCTGACGCTGTACGTTGTGTCAAGTGCTAGATATAAGTCTTGAAATTAATTGGCGAGTAGCCTCAAATACCTCTAACATGAGAGAGCCCGACAGATATATAGCCTCGTTTATACGGCATCTTTGACAATGGCTATAACCGACCCGTTCCACAGAGCTGTGACTCAGGCGAGGATATCCCTCAACAGCTCGAATGAATGCAACTTCAGCTGCGACTTCTGCCACAAAGAAGGTATCGAAGAAGCTAACAGTAGCCTCATCACCGCCGAAGAGATAGAAAGAATCACACGTATTATGAGCATCTTCGGCATAGATAGAATCAAACTCACTGGGGGTGAACCTATGCTTAGGAGAGACATAGCGGAGATAGTTGAACGGGTAAAGCAGGTCGGCGTGAAGGAGATATCCCTCAGCACGAATGGAACCCGTCTCGCCAAGATGGCTCATGAACTTAAAGACGGAGGGTTGGGTAGAGTGAATATAAGCCTCCACAGCCTCCGCAGAGATCGGTTTCGACGCCTAACAGGTGTAGATGGGCTTTTTGAAACGCTTGACGCTATACGTGCATCGATAGATGCTGGTCTTCTTCCTGTTAAGTTGAACACTACACTCTTGAGAGGAGTGAATGAAGATGAAGTTGAAGATTTGATAAAGTTCTCCCAGAGCATAGGCGGTGGGAAGACTAATGTCCTGCAGCTCATCGAGCTGGTGCCTACTGACTCGTCCTATTACGGGAAGTATCATTACTATCTAGATTCGGTGGAAGGTGACTTGAAGAATAGGTCTGCCGCCTCTACTGAACGGGTTTCGCATAGAAGGCCCAAGTATGAGCTTCCTAACGGGGTTACAGTGGAAATGGTGAGGCCTATGCATAACACTGAGTTCTGTATGGGTTGCAACAGGGTAAGGATTACATACGACGGAAAGTTCAAACCATGCCTCCTTAGAAAAGATAACCACATCGACTTTCTCACATCTATGAGGCGTGGGGCAGATGATGCCGAGATTATTGAGCTCTTCAAGAAGGCTGTATCTCTCAGAGAACCCTTCTTCAAACTCGGTGCGCAGTTGACCGAGGCACGCGTACCCCCTTTTCACGAGCATACTCATGTGTAGCTTAACGTAGATAACATCTGGCTCTAACTCTAGTGATCAAAACTTAAATCCTGAACATGGTTAAATGATCAAGAGCGGAAATGAATCTACTGAAACTGCGCCTCTCAATTATAGGCACGCTGGCTTTCATAATCGGCGTATCTACCCTAGCATTCACAGTACTACTCACCCTAACCGGGGCCTTCAACATATACGTCATCATAATACTAGTGATATCGATCAACCTTCTTCAATGGTTCTTCGCACCACGATTGATAGACTCCTTATACAAAGTTAAAGAAGTCTCTCGAAGCGAGCGGCCGAACCTGCATCGGATGGTGGAAAACATATGCCGCAAAACAGGGTTGAAAAAACCCAAGGTGATGCTCGCAAACATCCCTCTACCAAACGCCTTCGCGTACGGCTCACCCCGCTACGGTAACAGAATAGCGGTCACCACTGGTCTGCTGAACAATCTTGAGGACGAGGAGGTTGAAGCGGTCTTAGCGCACGAGATTGGGCATTTGAAGAACCGGGATGTTCAAGTTATGATGTTCGCATCAGTTCTGCCAGCGATATTCTACTATATCGGATTCACATTCATGCTTTCCAGCTGGTACAGCGGTGGGCGCCGAGACGCCGGGGGAACAGTCCTTATAGGACTGGCCGCGATGGTGTTATACTTTATTCTGAGCCTATTCGTTCTAAGTCTAAGTAGGCTCCGGGAGTATTATGCAGATCGACACACTGTAGAGACGGTCGATGATGGTGCGCGCAAACTCTCTGAGGCACTGGCTAAAATAGCAACCACTGAAACCAGAACTATGCGGAAAGGTCGGAGCGGGGGTTCAAGCTCATTCAAGTCTCTCTTCATAAACGACCCTGACACTGCGAAAGGTGACGCGGCGACTATTTCAAAGTACGGTGGAAGGCTGAGCGATCGTGCGTTGGTGGATAAACTCATTTCAAAGAAGCTTACCGGCTTCGACCGGGTTATGGAGATATTCTCAACCCACCCCAATATGGTTAAACGGCTCCGGGCTCTTCAGAATATTCGGTAGAGCCGATACTGAAGAGTTGCTGATATATGCAGAAGAGTGAGGTGCAGAGGGCAAAGAGCAGAGCAGCTACACTTTCAATGGGATCCGCAGTTCTGCTGACGGCGATCAAACTATCCGTAGGGCTGGCCACCAACAGCCTCGCAATACTGGCATTGGCCGCAGACTCGTTTCTAGATATAGCTGGTTCAGGCACTACCTACTTCTCAGTCAGGATATCAGGGAGACCTCCAGATTCAGAGCACCTGTATGGGCATGGCAAGATGGAGAATCTTGGCGTGCTTATGGTAACAGCTATTCTGATGATAACGGTAGGATACCTCGTGTTTGAGTCGGTTAATAGGCTCTTCTTCAGCATCGTACCTGTAGCTCCTGGAGTCATAGGCTTCGCAGGGCTGATGGCATCCATAGCTGTGGATATAGGAGTGTCTCGGCACCTGAAGCGTACAGCTACCAAATATAACAGCCCAGTCTTAGAGGCGAACTCTCTTCAATTCAGGATGGATATATGGACCCAAAGCATAGTAATAGTCGGCCTTATCTTCGTGAGTCTAGGATACAGTTTTGCAGATCCTTTCCTCGCTATGCTGGTTTCCGGATACATTACCTACCTCGGCCTCGGGCTAGGTAAGAAGGCTATTGACGTCCTGCTTGATAGGGCTCCCACTGATGTTGTAAAGCGGATAGACGCGGCTGTGAAGGGGGTTGAAGGGGTGGTGAAGTATGAAAATCTGCGGGTCAGAACCTCAGGACCCCAGACCTTCGTTGATATAAATATCTATGTCCCCCGAATCTTCTCACTAGAAAAAGCGCACAACATAGCCTCTGAAGTTGAGAGCAGAATCAAGGAAGTAGCTCCAGATACCGATGTTATGGTTCATGTCGAAGCCGAAGAGGATAAGGAGAATGTGGTGGATAAGATTCGTCTGATAGCAACCGGCATACCCGAGATAAAAGGGGTTCACAACCTTTGGGTGAGGCGGGTGGAAGGTGTTTTTGAGATAGATGGTCATATACAGGTCAGCTCAGAAATCCCTCTAAGCGAAGCACATATCGCAGCAACTCTGCTTGAAGATAAGTTGAAGAAAGAGTTCGGAGGTAATTCGACTGTAACCATCCATATAGACACTGAAGTGGATCGTGTATTCTACCAGAAGCCCTTGAAGGAGAGTACACCATCTATAACCAAGGCAGTTGAGAAGATCGTGTCAGGGATAAAAGAGGTTAAGAGCTGTGACAATGTCTCTTTGAAACATTTCGACAGCGAACTTCACGTGTCAATATCTTGTACACTGAAGAAAGATATGGCGGTTAAGGACGCTCACGCCGTGGCCGCGA
>JARPAQ010000077.1 GCA_029460375.1 Nitrososphaerota archaeon
AGAATAGACGGATGGAGAAGAGGTTGAAGGTACACGTTAAAACACCCGCCAGACTGCACCTAGGCATAATAGACGTAAACGGCGGACTGGGCCGAATATACGGGTCACTCGGCCTGGCAATCCAACAGCCAAATGTAATAATCGAAGCATCAAAGTCGAACACCTTACAGATAGAGGGAGAAGACCAGAAACGAGTAAAAGAGGCGGCTGAAACCTTCCTCGGACACTTTAAAATAAAAACGAACTGCCGAATCAAGATGACACACCCCATACCAGCTCACGTGGGCCTGGGCTCAGGCACCCAGCTGAAACTGGCCGTCGCCAGATCAATGGCTGAACTCTACAAGATAGACATCCCCACACATGAACTTTCGCGCATCATGAGTAGAGGCTCAGTATCCGGCATCGGCACCGCAGCATTCGAGACAGGCGGCTTCATAATCGACGGAGGAAAACTCAAAGACAACGAAAAGAACCGGCTCCCGCCCGTGATACTGAGACACCCCTTCCCCGACGACTGGTTTCTGGTGGTTGCTCTCCCTGGCATAAAGAATGGGTTCAGCGGCAAAGTTGAAGACCACGCCTTCGAAAACCTCCCTTCCGCTCCTGCTGAACTAGTGGGCCGAATATGTAGACTGATTATGGTGAAGATGCTTCCATCACTTTTAGAGCGTGATATAGCGAACTTCGGCTCTGCCTTAACAGATATACAGAGATTGACAGGTGAAAGCTTTAGCAGTGTTCAGGGAGGTAGGTTTGCAAGTGACACTGTGCAGGAGACTGTGAGCTTTATGTTGGCAGAAGGTGCTTGTGGTGCTGGTCAGAGTTCATGGGGCCCCGCGGTCTACGGTCTTATTGAAGGGAGATCTGATGCAGAGTCACTATATGCAAAGGTTCAGAGGTTCTTGGACTCTAATGCTGGTGGATACGCCTTCTACACCCGCGGCGATAACCGTGGAGCAGAGGTAAAAGTAGAAGATAACTAATAGCTAACCATACTTAGGCTGGTGTCCAGTAACCGTATGCAAGAAAAAGGTCTAGACGAAAAAGAAGTGTTAGAAGCCTTGGAGAAGATGCTCCGCAAGGACGCGGCCTACAGTTCAGGAAAGATACTTGCTTCAATGTGCTCTGAACCTCTCGAGCTGACCAAAAAAGTGTATACTCTTGCCGTTGAAAAGAATCTAGGCGACGAATTCCTCTTCCCCGGCTCTGTAGAACTGGAGCGGAAAACAGTCTCCATGCTTGGCATTCTACTCTCAAACCCAGATGCCTCTGGCCACATAGTTACAGGGGGCACTGAGGCCAATATAACCGCCCTCTGGGTCGCTAAGAAGCTTAGCGAAGGTGATAGGCGTGAAGTCATACTCCCCGAGTCGGCGCACTTCTCCTTCGAAAGGGCAGCAGACATCCTGGAGTTAAAATTGATGAAGATACCCTTAACGGATGAGTTCAAGATCGATACCTACCAGGTCAAAGAAACACTGAACCATAAGACACTGGCTATAGTCGGCGTAGCAGGCTCCACAGGCCTAGGAGTAGTTGACCCCATACCGGAGCTCTCCGACATAGCTCTTGACCACGATGTGTATCTCCATGTCGACGCGGCTTTCGGCGGATTTGTACTTCCGTTTCTTCAGGATATGGGGCTTTACGGAGGAGGCTTTGACTTCGAATCTCCCGGCGTCAAGTCTATCACAATTGATCCACATAAGATGGGGCTCTGCCCAATCCCCGCTGGGGGCATCCTATTCAGAGACTCTTCTCTCCTTTCCATAATCGGCAAGTCAGTTGATTATATAGGCCGCGGCAGGTTGAAGTTCACCACCCTGTTTGGCACTAGACCTGCTTCACCTGCAGTAGATGTCTGGGCTGCTATGAAGAGTCTTGGTAGAAGCGGCTACAGAACTATAGTGAAGAATTGCATGGATAATGCTATGCGTCTTTACGAAGATCTGAAGAGGCTGAAGGATGTTCACCTGCTGGTTAAGCCCACTATGAATATCATCGGCTTCTCCTGCTCGAAGGTTGATGATGGGCTGGTTGTCGATAGGCTCTTGGAGCGAGGATGGGCTTTATCTCTTTTCCCGACTCATATCAGGGTTGTAGTAATGCCTCACACTAATGCTCAGCATCTAAAGGCGTTCGTGTCAGATCTCGAAGAAGTGCTAGAGTCGTTCGAGAACCATGTATAACGTTTTGAACGATTTTGTTCGTGGATTGTCTGGGTTTCTAGGTGCTTTCTCTACCGAAGCGTAGTCTTCTACCAGATATTAGCTGAATAGAATAAATTTGATAGTAGCCTGTTTACGAAGTTATCGTGGTTAAAGTAAAGCAGAATTATTTACATCTCTATTTCTTTGGTGAGCCATTTTTCACCCCATTGTTCCATGGCGTCCATCACTTCTTTCAGGTCTCGCCCCTTTTCGGTGAGTCTGTATTGTACACTTATGGGTGGGTTTGTATCAACTATTCTTTCCAGTATGCCTTCTTCTTCGAGTTTTGTAAGGTTGTCCACGAGGACTTTTGATGATATGCGCTGTATGGTTCGTTTGAGCTCGTTGAACCGTCTAGGTCTCTCTAACAGCCTGTCTATTATAACAGGCCTCCATTTCGTGGAGATTATTTCAGAAGTGGCTGTTACAGAGCACCAATCTTCTCGAACCAAATGTGTATGTTACCCCTTTGATATCTAGTAACTTATAGGTTCCCTCCTGCATATATAGTTACCTTTGGTTACTAAGTATTGGAGATTAATATTTGGAAGAACTAGGCTTAGGCGTAGCTTTCATAGCAGGGGTACTTTCATTTTTTTCACCCTGCGTAGTGCCCCTAATACCTGGATACATGGCATACATCTCAGGAACATCCCTAAAACAGCTTCAAAGCGGCTCCAAAGAGCTTCAAACTAGAGTCTTCACCAACGCGGTAATGTTCACTTTAGGATTCGCAGCAGTCTTCATCACACTGGGGATGGTTATAGCAGGAGCATTTGGTCAGATAGGTCCTGAAGCCCAGATATGGCTGGCCAGAATTGGCGGTGTAATCATAATTGCTTTTGGGCTGAACGCTACCGGGTTGTTGGAGATCCCTCTATTTGATAGAACTCTCCGTCTTAATGTTCAAGGTTTCAAGCCGGGTCACCTTAGATCAGCATCTCTGGGTGCTGCATTCGGCGTTGGCTGGACACCTTGCTTCGGCCCGATACTTACGAGCATACTCATCTTAGCGGGTACTTCAGGTTCAGTATACCTAGGTGGTGCGCTGCTTACATCTTACTCTGTAGGTTTGGCAGTCCCCTTTCTGCTTACAGGTGCTTTAACGGACAGAGTCTTCGGCTTCATAAATTCACATCAGTCTGCGTTCAAATACTTCAATATAGTTGCAGGTGTACTTCTGATAGGGTTGGGGATAGTTGTTTTCACCAACCGGTTCGCAGTCCTACTTGCGCTTACGTACGATCTGTTTGGGCTTGTAATAATTTAGAGGAGGTGAGAAAAGTTGAAAAGTTATCAAAGATATGTTCTTCTTGCAGCCGCCCTTACAATAATAATAGGTATAATTATAGCCATAGAGAACCCTTCCAATATTCCGGAGGATCCAATCGAGGTAGTGCCTGAAGGGCTTGAACTCGGAATCAACGTGGGTGACGTAGCACCCTCCTTCACACTTCAAACGGTAGACGGTGTAACTGTATCTCTCTCCGACTTTAGAGGTAAAGTTGTCTTCATCAACTTCTGGGCTACATGGTGCCCGTTCTGCGTAGATGAGATGCCCGATATTCAGAAGGTCCACGAAGAGTTAGGAGACTCTCTTGTGGTACTTGGAATAAATAGAGCGGAATCTTTCGATAAACAGATGGGATTCTTTGCTGAACTTGATGTGGATATAACATATACTATCCTACTAGATCCGACTGACTCAGCAGCTTCAAAATACGGTGTAAGAGCGATGCCCACAAGCTACTTCCTTGACCCGAACGGAGTGATTACCAGTAGACACTTCGGTCAGATAACGCACGACGATATGCACAACGCCATAGAAGAGGCAGGAGCAGCGCCTATTGAACCCAGAAGCTCAGACGTAGAAGAGGTTGAAGTTATGGTTACAAACGGAATTAGACACACTGTGCCTCTTGATAAGATACTTTCAGGTGGGCCTGGTAAAGACGGCATACCCTCCATAGATAACCCCAAGTTCATATCAGCATCAGAAGCGGATACATTCCTTAACGACGCAGACTTGGTACTAGGTATCGATCTAAACGGTGAAGTGAAGGCGTACCCCCGTAGAATACTGGTCTGGCATGAAATAGTGAACGACCTCGTAGGCGGAATTCCAGTGACGGTGACATACTGTCCCCTCTGCTATACCGGTGCAGCCTTTGAACGGGTTATAGATGGGGAGACAGTTGAATTCGGTGTCTCAGGTAAACTGTACAACAGCGATCTCGTGATGTACGATCGGAAGACCGACTCCTACTGGAGCCAGATCACAGGTCAATCTATAGTGGGTGAACTTGCTGGTCGAACCTTGAAGAGGCTTCCGCTCGATACTTTGGAGTGGCAGGATTGGAAGAAGATTCACCCAGACACAAAGGTGCTATCCACAGACACCGGTTTCTCTAGAAACTATAACGCTGACCCATATGCCGGCTATTACCGCAGTGACTCAACTATCTTTCCTATCGAAAACGTTGATAGACGGCTACATCTGAAGACAATAGTCCACGGCGTACTGATTAACGATGAGGCCAAGGCGTATCCTGAAGAAGAAGTGAAGACGGCAGGACTGATAAACGACATCGTAGGAGGAACACCCATCCTAATCCTCTACAGCCCTGAAGCCAATGCTGTAAAGATCTACGAGCGAACCATCGATGATGTGACACTCGAATTCAAAGTTGAGAACGGGATGCTAGTAGACACATCGAGCGGCACAACTTGGAGCTACAGCGGCGAAGGACTGTCCGGCAAGTATGCTGGCCTTAAGTTGAACGAGGTAATTGCGCCGCCTCACTTCTGGTTCGCATGGGCAGCCTTCTACCCTGATACTGGGCTATTCACCACAGAGTAAGACCAATGCTAGGGGAGGGCGAAAGGTATCCTACTCCCCTAGATACAAATTTTATCCTCAAGTACCCCTATTTTTTAAGATTATACTACCGGGAGACCTGAACGGCTTTATATTCTGATAACCTATGTAGTCTAGGATTCGGGCATTGAATATACTTCTAGTTACAGGTCAGTTGGCTGAACCGATTGTCAAAAGATACGTGCAGGAGAGCCAGTTGAACCCGAAAGTGGTTGCTCTACCCTTCGCTGTTGCCGCTTTAATGACTTCTAGATACATTTCCCGCCAACTCAAGAGTAGAGGCGTCAAAGGCTTAGATCTGATACTTGTACCGGGGCTGGTTAAAGGAGATGTCTCAGGAATATCAGAGGCTGTAGGGGCGCCTACGTTTAAAGGCCCTAGGCACGCAGCGGATCTCCCTTCAGTGCTCAGCCTACTGTCAAAGATATCGCTATCCTCAGAGACTCCTGCCTGCGATATTATTCGTGAAGAGTTGAACAGGCGAGCTTTAGATGCTCTGAAAGAGGTGGAGACGAATAAAGCGGATCTCCTGAAGAAGCCGGGGAATATTCAGGTAGGTGGACTCGCGGTTGGACGAGACTTTCCTGCCCGTATTGTGGCGGAAATTGTCGATGTGCCCAAATTGACGAATGAAGAGATTCGGCGTAAAGCTACTTACTACGCAGAGTCTGGAGCCGATATAATCGATGTGGGTATGGTTGCTGGTGGGTCTCAACCTAAGGATGCATCTCGGGCTGTAGCCGTTGTCAAGAAGGCTGTAGATATTCCGGTCAGCATAGACAGTATGAACCCTGTGGAGATAGAGGCGGCAGTTTCAGCGGGTGTAGACCTTATCATAAGTTTGGATGCAGGGAATATTCGTGAAGTGTCAAAGTTTGCTTCTGACATCCCGGCGGTCGTGATACCTACTGATTTTCGTAGGAAGATCTTTCCAAGAAAGGCGGATGACAGGATCAAGCTACTTGAGAAGAATATAGAGATGGCTAGGAAGCACGGTTTCACCACGTTAATCGCCGACCCTATATTGGATCCCTTGATAAACCCGGGTACGGTGGAATCTATCGTGGCGACCTACAGGTTTCGGCAGCTTCATCCTGATACTTTGCTGTTCTTAGGGGTGGGGAATGTGACGGAGCTGCTCGACGCGGATTCGCCTGGTGTGAATGCGCTTTTGACTGGTGTGGCTGCTGAGCTGGAGGTGAGTTTTCTGTTGACGACTGAAGTGAGTGATAAGGTGCGTGGAAGCGTAGAAGAGTTGTCGCGGGTCTCGGATATGATGTTTCTGGCTAAGAAGCGTGAGTCTATACCGAAGGAGCTCGGTCTGAACCTCCTCATATTGAAGGAGGAGAAGCTGAAGGAAGAGCAGTTCTCCAAAAATATGACGGAAGGGGTGCAGAGTCTTGACGCTGAGCAGTCTGATGAATACTCAGCTGACCCGAAAGGCTGCTTCAAGATATTTCTAGATCGAGATAAAGGAGAGATCGTTCTTCTACACTACCACCGGACAAATCTGGATAAACCCAACTTGATAATCAGAGGGAAGAAGGCAGCAGATGTCTATAAGACCGCCGTGAAAAAAGGGCTGCTATCCACCGTTGAACATGCTGCGTACCTTGGCGCAGAGGTTGAAAAGGCAGAGGTTGCATTGAAGCTTGGACGAAGCTATATCCAAGATACCCCCCTATTCTGACCCATCAGCCGAACCTAGGTAGAATCTGTTGGGCAATCATATCTATAGCCTCGTCATGCACAGGCCCTAAAGGTGGAGCCAAGACCACCAGCGTAACACCTGCTTTGACCAGCCGACCTATCTTTTCGACACAGGTGTCGAGTGTTCCAGCTATGGCTAGTGAATCGATCATCTCCGGTGTAACGGATCTTACTATCTCATTGTAGTTGTCGCGCAGCACAGCGTCACGCACCTTGTCTCTATCCTCCAAGGATATCCCATGCCTCTCCAGAACCGAAGCATCACATCCGGCCGCAACAACAGCAACCTTGGGTCGTAGAGGCTTCAAAGCGTCATCCGCTCGCTTAGCTATCGAGAAGGGCATAGCTGCCGCCCATTCAAACCCCTTCAACTTTTTACCCGCTTCTTCGCCGCTCCTCAGAATTATCTTTACAGCCCGCTCGCATTCAACTGGGTCTGCGGCATTGATGATTACGCCGTCGCCGATTTTGCCTGCGAGTTTGAGCATCCTGTCTCCCT
>JARPAQ010000078.1 GCA_029460375.1 Nitrososphaerota archaeon
ACCATCAAATCTCCGTCTATATGCTTCCCATCATATGAAAGCCTAGGGCTCTTCATAGGTTTCTCCGATAAGTCAATATCAATATTCACCCAATCGGTCACCCTCCACGGCGAAGGGTTGAACACAATTACCGAGTCACCTCCTGTTTTGACGCGTTTAGCTATGCTATTCAGCGAGTTGGAGAGTATATTTCCTAGCTGATGCTCAAGGGATGAGAAGATGCTTCTGACTTCTTCGTATACCTGGTCTATCCCTGTTCCAGACAAAACATCGTGATGGGCTACAAACATAATCTTCCGCCAAGCGTCGTTAAGGCCTGACACTGGATACTCTTCACCCATAAGCCAAGTCAAAGTTGCGAACGTTTCAGCCACATAGAGAAGATCTTCATATCTTCTTTCTCCGAGCTTTATCCACATACGGCTACTGGCAACATCAGTAAAGATCTTTGAGTGAAGACCGCTGTACATCTCGCCTTTTAGGGTTTCAAACTTTATTCGGGTCTTCTCAAGATCGCCGAAGAACTCGGATGGTTTAGCGATCTTGATCTTCGAGTCTTGATGCGTCTTATTCCATCTTCGAATCGCAGGCAAAGTGTCATCTTGAGGTGCTGTTGAACCGCTTCCTGAAGGCATAAGTATTTTTGAAGTGGCTGCCAGCTTGTTCAGGACGTTATAACTGTCTTCAAGTTTGTCCAGAAATAGACCAGCTCTATACCCTAGAGGCATCCAGTGAGAAAGAATTGAGGTACCGTCCAGCCCCCTCCAGTAGAACTCACTCACCTTTTTTACAGCTCCTCTGCGGAAGGCGAGCCACTTGTAGCCTGACTTCTTGTAGATCTGAGGCATCTGTGCGTTGAGACCGAAGCCGTCTGCAGCCCATGCTACAGGTATATCTAGACCTAGCTTCTCTCGGCAGTATCGTTTCCCCATACTTATGTCTCGTACGAGAAGTTCACCGCTGGTCAGCATAGTGTCTGGCATAAGGTACATTCCGTCGACTATCTCTAACTTCCCCTGCTGCGCGAGATCTTTAAGGGCTTGCCATAGACTGGGGTTTCGTGTTTCGAGGGCTTCAAGGAGATAGGTCTGCTCTAGACAGAATTTGTAGTTCGAGCTCTGCATGAGTTCGACGGCTTTCTGAAGTATGAGTTCGTTTATGTATAGATAGTCTTCTTTAGTGAATACCCAAACTGCATCGTAATGTGTATGTGGAACCAAGTATATGGTCTGTCGTCTACGCCTCAGAGAGTTGCACCTTATTTGGTAAGACGTTTCGTATGAATACATAGTATATTCTAAAGCCAAGGGGCTTCGACCAAAAGGTCTATTCAAATCACCCAACCTATTCTGCAGCAAAACCTTCCCCAAAGAACGCACCTCCAAAAAGACATAAGGCATCAACAAGACCCAACCAGCATAAAGATTGAAACCAGCCACCCTTCTAACACTACAAAATCTAAAGCCGTGCAGGATCATCAAGCGAGATACAAGGTTCACAGTAAAAGTCAGTCTAAACGGGCGGGAAGAGCTGGCACTGCTACGTAACACGGGTCGCCTCCACGATCTTATCTACCACGACGCTCCTTAGATGATGGTGCGGTCGCCGGGATTTGAACCCGGGTTGCCAGCTTGGCAAGCTGATGTCCTAGACCAGATTGTCCATCCAGAAGTGTGGTTTATTTAGCTTCTTGGCTCTAGACGACGACCGCTCAGGTTGCCTATTGGGCTCTTTGAATTAAATGTTTGTCGATGGTATTGATTCTGTTGCTTTTCAGAGTTGGCTAAAGTCCAGCCTCATATGTGAGTACATTTTTTCGTACTCGTTGAATAGAAGATTAATGTATAGAGCACCATCATCAGTCAGACCGTAGATCTTCTTCCTTTCGACATTCTTCTTATGAATCATATTTCTATCCTCTAAAGAATTTAATATAGGGTAGACGTTTCCCGGCCTAAGCAGAATACCGAATTTTTCATAAACAATCTTTATGACATCATACCCTGACAACACCCTATTCTTCATTAAGGATAGAATAATCATGTCGAGAAAGACCTTCACGCATCTCTGACGAACATGATGCTCCGCTTCTATTAGTGTGGTCTGAATCCCCAACCGCCCTCACTGTTTACTGTTTTGGATAGGTGTCTCTGCAAATCAATATTTGCTTGTTACATTTGTTATAACAGTTTAACAGTTGAACCTAAACTATGTTTCACGGGAGACAGCAGGCCTATCAGACTTTGAATGGCCCCTCTACCTTAAGATCTTTACCCACCATCACCATACTTCTATTCGGAATAGTGTTCCACTTAAGGTTCCAGATCTCTTCCTGTGAGAATACCAGCATCGAATCCTCTGGAGATGCATATTTGATCAAATAATAGTCTTCGTCTTGGTTATAGTCACGGTAGGCATAGAAGGATCCGCTCTTAGCTAACAGAAAGGTCATAGAAGAGTACTTATGATTCACCCTTATCTCACTCACTGTTGCACGTATACCCTCTACCGTGTCACCCATCTCAGTAATCTTCCCAACAAGCATTCTAAAGAGAACCCTGCTATCACTCACACCCCCAGATCCCAACTCATACACAGTTCCATTATGCGAAAACGACCACTCACTCTCAATGAATGGCGCAGTATTCTCCAGCACCTTTTCTCCTGAAGATGCCTTCCTCAGATGCACCAAGAATATACCGGCCAACCGCTTCTCTTCAACATCAGCGCAGACTCTGCCATAATCTTTAGACAGGGACGCGTCGGCTTCAACAGCCCCATCGTCAAGAAGGGCTTTGTGACCCAGATATGCTGGTTGACCATCGATATGCACTATCCCCCAGCCGTCTTTATGGCCGGATGTTTTCACGTTTCTACTTACTCGACCGTCTACGGATAGTCTTCGAAAATCTCTCAGATAACTTGCAGGGAGCGGTTTCCTATTTATCATAGCGAGCATACGGCACATTCAACCCAGCCGCCTACCAAAATGGAATATATCTCAAGCCATAAAGATGTTTTGATATGAACAAGATTTCTTGAACCTACGAAGTGCGGTCGCCGGGATTTGAACCCGGGTTACCAGCTTGGGAAGCTTCCACGGCTTGGCCTTGATGTCCTAGACCAGACTGGACGACGACCGCTCTGCCTCTTTTTTCTGGATTAGGTGGTTAAAAACTCAACTGTCATATCAGGGCTTCTACTGCTACAAATATTGCTGCGCCCAATAGAGTTGCTAAGACGACTTTGTAGTTGAATTTTCTATGCGCTTCACCTAGAAGGTCTCCTGCACCTAAGTAGATGAAGTCACCTGCTACGAACGCTATGATGACTACGTACAGATCTGGTGGGATGAATGTGGAAAGTAGAGCTCCTACTGGATATAAGGCTCCTGCCAGGGTCAAGACCAAGAATATCTTTCTGATGCCGTAGCCGGCTTTCTGCATAAGGACTGTCGAGGCCATACCCTGCGGTATTTCGTGAATCACAACGGCCACTGTTATAACTAACCCGAAGGCTGGATTAGTTAAGTAGGCTATAGCTATCCCTATGCCGTCCACTAAGTTATCAGAAGCCATGCCAACTACAGATGTCCAGCCTAAAGTATGAGATTCACACTCCTCTTCACCACAAGCGTGTAACATTATAGCTTTCTCTATCAGATAAAACGTGAAGAACCCCAAGACCACAAAGATAGCGTTGCTCTCCACGTTACTTGCAGGGAGAAGCTCCAGAAACGCAGCGGAAACCACTACCCCGGATGCTAAAGCCACCGCGTACCTCTGACTCACCCTCTTGAACTTGGGATGAAGTGCAAGTGCTCCGCTAGCGATATCTGCGATCGCGGCTATAAGGGCGTAGAGTAGGTATAGCAAATCCTCATACCCTTAAGATTTGGCAATTTAAGAATGATTATCCGCCACTCATGGATTATGGTGTTAAACGTAGATAAATGGGGTGATAGAAGCTATGAACAGGATGTAGATTGAGAAGAGTATTAGACCCGTCTTCCACTCTATCCACTTTATCGAAAGGAAGTACCATAATATAATATTGGCAAGAAGTGAGAAGATTATCATATCTCGAAATATGTTCGAGTCAAGTTGAAAAGGGGCTATAACGATTAGAGAACCCAAGACCAGCGTAATATTTGCAAAGTTGCTTCCAACAATGTTCCCAAAGGCAAGTCCAAGCCGCCCCTCATTTATCGCTCTGAGACTCAACGACAATTCAGGTAAGCTGGTTCCTACTGCTACTACTGTGGCGCCCAGAATGGTCTGTGAAATACCTAGGGAAGATATTATGTTTCCGGCTGTGAATACTATCACCTGCGCGCTTAAAATCATTGCAATTACGCCTATGATCGTCTTGACTATGCTTCTGTAGAGCACCTTCTTATTCATCCGGCCACGAACAGGCTCTTCATGAAACTTTTTGGTAGTTATATCTACACGAGACATATAGTATGAGTACAGTATAAATATTGAAAGCAGAGCGATCCCGACTGCAATACTCGCTTGAACCAGTAGGAGAAAGAGCGGTACGGCTGAAGCTATCATCAGCCCGAAGAAGAGATTATCTAGATCTGTCTTCTCCAACCTTAGAAATAATTCTTTAATCTTTACTCGTTTAATCCCTAAGAATATGAGGGGGATGCCTATAACGATGGAGACATTCGCTATGTTAGAACCGATTATGTTTCCAACTGCCAACCCTATCTGCCCGGTTGACGCAGAAGCTATAGAGATGGAGATCTCTGGAAGAGATGTGGCGAGGGCTAGGAATATGAAGCCTACAGTCGAAGCTCTTAGACCAGTGTTCTCCGAGATCTTTATGGCGCCAGTTACACTCATGTGGCTGGCCTGATCTAGCACCGCTAAGAACGCAGCAAGTAAGATCACGTTAAAAACGATAGACTCTTCACCCGCCAAAGATCATCACCGCAACATACCCATTTGATCTATATGTAAAAGCTAACTTTTTAAATAACAGTTTCGTCGCATTGTCACACAATCAAAGTGATCCTGGCTTTTGGTAGAATGGTATAGTTGGCGTGGACAAGTATTAGATATAGACCTTACATCAGAAAAGATAACTAAAATTCCCTCTGACAAGTACTTCCCGAAGTTTCTCGGTGGAAGAGGGTTAGAAGGGAAGGTGATATGGGACGATGTTCCTGAAGGAACAGGCGCCTTAGACCCTGAGAACCGAATCATATTCGCTCCAAGCACCCTCACTGGTACAAGCTCCCCTCTAAACGGCAGATGGAACATAGGGGCCCTCTCTCCTCAGCATCCTAAAGAGTATCCGACATCGTCAGGCATAGGGGGACACTGGGGTGCAGAGCTGAAGTTTGCAGGATACGATGGGGTTGTCGTTCACGGAAGAGCTAGCCAACATAGCTATATACTGATACGTGACGAATCAGTGGAAATCAGAAGCGCAAGTCACCTTTGGGGTATGGACTCTATGGAGGCCCAGAAGCGGATAGCTGAAGACATTGCGAAGGAAGGACCTGTACCTGATACATCTGAAAAACCTCAAGCAGGAAGATACGCCGCAATTAACATTAGGACTGTTATCATAGGCCGTGCAGGTGAGAATCGCAGTAGGGTTGCTTGCGTGCTTCATGACACCGGAGATGCTGCTGGTCAAGGTGGCTTCGGCGGTGTTATGGGCTCAAAGAACCTCAAAGCTATAGCTGTAAGAGGAACAAGTCCCGTGAAAATCGCAGATCCTCAGAGGATGGTTGAGGTATCATTTAAGATACGTAAGATGATAAGATCTAAAGCTGTTCCAGTCATACCTCCATACGGAGGACCAGGCGGCTTATATGGAGGAAACCCCGCGATATTGACAGGGTATGTCAAGCGAACGGATGCTTGCTTTGGCTGTCAGGTAGCATGCAGAGGCTACTTCGACGTTCCTGGCGCTTCTCCGGGTCAGGCTCAGTGTGTACAGCTTCAGATGTATAATAACTGGGAGGGCGTGGGTCCTGTTGCTCCTCCTCATCCGGACTTTGCTGATAGGGTGCAGGATGAGACAACGTGGTACGGTGTAAGGCTGGCAGATCTATTAACCATCAACTCTTACGAGCTAACAGGCATTCTGTCTTGGCTCTGGGCAGGTTATAAAGAAGGTATATTCAACGAGGAGAACACTGGGATACCTATCCAGGATATGGGCAGCAAAGAGTTTGCTGACAAGCTGTTCGGTATGATAGCTAATCGTGAAGGAGAGTTCGGAGACCTGCTGGCCGAAGGGCTGCACAGGGCTGCTAAAAAGCTGAAAGAGAAGTTCGGCAACAGAGTCTGGGAGCTCTACGAAGAGAGATATGTAGCACACGGCATGAGGCAACACTGGTTCTACATAGGGAACGCTAAAGGTCCAGGTGACCCAACAGGCTACCCGAACCCGATTGGACAGTTGATGTGGGCGATGGGTACGAGAGACCCGTATTCCAACTGCAGCTTTACTCGAGAGCCCTTTGGTGTTGAAGAGGTGTCCGAGTTGATATACGGTACGAAGGAGGCGGCGAACCCGTTCACTTATGATGGTAAAGCACAGGCTGCCGCAATTGCACATACTCGCGGAGCTATGAATGATTCATTAGGTTTCTGCGACTGGTTCTACCCCATACTTACAATTGAACCGTTATTTGCCGAAGAGGAAGAAGGAGAGGAACAAGTTGGGCGTAAGCTAGGAGATCTAACCGTGGAGGCTCAGATGTTCTCAGCCGCTACAGGTATCGAAAAGACGATAGACGAACTTATGGAGGATACTTCACGCATAATGAACATGGAGAGGGCGGTTCAAGTCAGGATGGGGAGGCGGCGCGAAGATGATACCTTCAACGAGTACTACTTCAACAATCCCGATAGGCGGGGCAACCCAATAGATAGAGTCGCTTGGGAGAAGGTTAAAGACGAATATTACGAGCAAATGGGCTGGGATCCAAAGACCGGTATACCTACAAGAGAGAGGCTAGAACAACTAGATATGAAGGATGTTGCGGATGCTCTAGGCGTCTAATCTTCTAGCCGCCTCTACCGTAGCTTCCGTTTTTCTTTCCAATATGGGTAGCAGTAAGCTCAGATCCTTCTCCTTGATACTGTAATTTGTGTACTCTTCAACTAGGGGCGACGCGTTGAACGCTACACTTACGCCTGCTAGGTTGACGAGTTTCAGGTCGTTCGCTCCGTCTATTACCGCAATTATGTTCTCCTTCTTCTCTCCTAGCTCCTCTACTAGGCTTTTGATGGCGGCAGATTTATCGGAGTCTACGTAGACATCCATAGTCTCCAACCTGTCTTCTTTGAATATCAGGTCGTTTCCATATACGTGGTCTATGTTGAGTTCTTTAGCGACCCTGTCTGATAATAGTGTGGGGCCGCCGGAAACTGCGACTAAAGTCCACCCTAGGCTCTTCAATCGGCTGCAGACCTCTTTCGCACCTTTCATGTAAGGAAGATTGTCACAGACCTTCAGGCAGCTTTCATAGGGGACACCTTTCACTTTCTCCAGCCTCTGCATCAGACCGTCCTTCCAGTCTATTTCGCCTCTGATGCCCTTTATCGTAATCTCGGTTATCTCCTTCTCCATGTCCAGAAGCTTAGCCAACTCGGGGAAGAACTCTCCATCTACAAGGACCCCTTCTATATCGAATATTGCAATCATAGCGTCTCTTTCACCGATACTGATTTGAGGAGGTGTCCAGTAAGACACCGAACTGGATACTTAACAAGGCTATCTGCCACTCTTCCAGTTTCTGAGGGCGGGTAAAGCCTACATTTATGGGTTTACTTAGAAGTGTATATAGGCGTCTTGATTCATTGTTAAGACTTGATAGGTTGAAGAGGCGAGAGGGTGAGGGACGGTATTGACACCGAAGTTGAGAAAAGAAGATGTTCACGACGTTCATGAAGAGTTTGCTGAGATAAGTGTCTTGGGCGGTGTGGGTGATCTGATCCATATCCATAAGGGCGATGATTGGATGCTTCCCATAAAGTATGCTATACTAGTGCCTACCCAGAACCGGCGGGGAGTACATATGAGCCGGCTTGTAGCAGCTGCTCAGAAGCATAGCGAGGGCGAGCGTATTGAATACTCTATGAGGGAGATATGCCGAGAGGTGAACAGGACCCAGTCAGGGTGTAGAATCGTGTGTGAAATTCAGTATCCATTCAAGGATCAGTTTATGCCGATAACAATAAGGATGAGTGAGCGAGGTAAGATCCGGTACGCCTTTCAGAGGACTGGGATAACAGCTTGTCCCTGCAGTAAACAGATGGTCGGAGTAGGGCATATGCAGCGGGCCGTGTTGAAGTTGAAGATGATTAGTGAGGCGATTCAAGACTTCGGCGAAGTAGCGGAGAAGATGGGTAAATGCTTCTCGAGTGTGCCTGAGGAACATCTTAAACGTAAAGATGAAGGAGAAAAGATCAGGGAGGCTCAAGCCAACCCTAAATTCGCTGAAGATGTAGTTCGTGAATGTCTAAAACACTTCCCCGACGCTACCTCTATAGAGGTAAGGGCACTGGAGTCTATACATCTTCATGATGCTGTAGCATACTGGAGTAGACGAATAAACAATAACGGCTAAGTGAAAGAGTCTGCCTTTAGAACTCTACGCTATCTATCCTGCCGCGCCTATGCCTGTGTACCGCGAAGGCTATTAGAGAACCCGCGGCTGCTAGAGTCAGAATAACCGCGGCCAACAGCCATGTATACGGCATCTCGACATAGATATGTCTCGCTGCTTCGTATCTGGTTCCTTGCTCAGGATCTACGACAATGGCCCGTATCACGTGGTCTCCAACTTGGTCAAAGCGGAATAGGACATCTACTCGGTATTCACCGTCAGCGGCTTCTGAAGAGGTCTTGTACAAGTTGTCATCTAGGAATAGGTTGAGCTTCGGTTTTACTGTAGGGGTCAAGATCTTCACTGTCACATCGAAAGGCTGCAGGATATAGACTCTGTACGGGATTTCAATCACTAGGTTGAGTTGCTGATCTACCGAAACTCTTACTTCATAGCCGTGGAAAGACTTGGAAACTACCTCTATATTGAGGTTATTGAATTCGTCGTAGAATGAATCACCAACTCGGTATGCCGCCCTTGTCTTCAACTTGTCGTCATCTTCCCGCGGAACTATCCGCACCTTCGGTTCATCTCCCCGTTCATCTATGTGGTATATGAGAACCCCTTCATCAGGCAGATGAGCATCGAACCCTTTTCGTTCACGAGCCTCGATTAGGTAGTATGTTTCATCGGGCAGTGGGAGCATAGCTGCTACATGAAAGGTTTCCAGCATACTTTCTATTGGAGCAATAGTTATGGTGGAGTCGTTCAGAGGGAGAATAACGGGTTCAAGCCAACCTATCTTGATCTTGCTCCAAGAGGTCAGGTGTGGTGGACTACTTCCCCTTGGGATTCCTAGGGCTATCCCCATATCCATAGGTGACCAGACACCTATATAGTGAACATTACTATCGTCAGTACTCCAGAGATCAGGCAGCTCCCCTAGCTGGTGGAGGTATTCGTGCACCCAGACTCCTAATGGACTGCTCTCTGAGACTATAGAGACCTTTGTGACCGATACGCCGTCGCGGGTCGGTATGGATATCCCCCAGTATGAGTATGACCATACGTTATCGTCCAAGGAGTCTATGTTTACTTCAGCCTGATCCTTTCCTGAATGCACCACTAAAAGGTAGGAGTAATCGGAGAAGTCAGTGCTTCCGTCCACCTGATTAACTGCGTCGTATACTATCTGTAGGCTGCCTCTTCCGTTTCCTCCTTTGTCGTCACCTGGGTACGCTGAGTCTCTTCCGTAATACGACATAGCGTGAGGAAGTTTCACCCAGTCTTCGAACATATCCACTTCAAGCGATATTTTTCCGTATGAAACTTCTTTGAAGTAGTCATCCATTTTGGCCAAAACATTCTGGAAGACATCTAGGGGGACGCTCGGACTTTTATCTCTAAACTCTACGGGTATAACCAGTATCGTCTGTACCCCTTCGGGGTTCGGGTACTTTCGCTCAGAGAAGACCAGCATATTTGGCTCTGGAAATAATGCTGCTGCTACTGTGATGAGTAGGAGGACTGCGATACCTCGATACTTGTTGCTGATCTTCATCCTGTCTTGTCCTCTAGATTAAACGGGGTACTGTTCTCTATTATATTATACTACGTAAAGTATCTTTTGACATTATCTTCAAAGCCGATTGGTGCCGGCGGACAGAGCCCCTATACCATTTCTTTTTGTTAGTAGTTCTCAATCTTCGGTTGCCTGTCTGCGCGAATATTTTTGCGTAATTCCTGAGTAGTCTAGGACTTTGTCTTCGGAGTTTTGTTAATAACTGGTTTTGTAGCGAAGATGGAGTTCGGAATATACACCAGCTCACCACTTTCGGATTGTAGCACAGTTGTTCTAACACTCATCTTAATCACCTTGCCTTCGAAAGCCTGTACTTTTATCGTGTCTCCAGCTTTAAATGGCGGATCCATTTGTATCAGGAGTCCTGATACAAGGTTCTGGATAATATCCTTCATGGCGAAGCTTATCGCTATGCTCAAGGCGCCTAACCCGATTATGATCGATGTGACATCAAAACCTACTACA
>JARPAQ010000079.1 GCA_029460375.1 Nitrososphaerota archaeon
ATATCACTAGTGATAAAGAATGACCACAGACTGGTTTGAACGAGTAAGAAGCTCTATCCCCCGCGGCTTCTCACGACTCTACATCATGCACCTACTTAAGGAGAAACCTATGACCGGCCGTGGGATAATCAAAACCGCCAAAGAGCAGAGCGAAGGAAGATGGACACCTTCACCCGGACTAGTGTATCCTCTACTCGGCAGACTCGCGGCGCAGGAACTTATAGAAGAAGCTGAAGAAGGAGGCTACACCTTGACGCAGAAAGGCGTAAAGGAGCTGGAATACATAAGTCGAATCAAACGAGGCATATCTGAACAGTACGACATCTTCACCAGCCTCGGAGCAGCGGGAAGGTTCCTTGTAAGTGATGTCGTAGATCGAATGATATCTTTCACCTCAATGGTTCGCGAAGATATTGACCGACTCGGAGAGAAGCAGCGAGCTAGGTATCGGGAGTTCTTGAAGAGCGAGCTTCAACGACTAGAGAAAGATAAGACGGAACAGAAGTTCGAGGAGACGAAAGAAAAGTCTTAGTGACTCAGGTCATCAAGAACCGACTCGATATGCTCTAGTGCGGCTCCCTCAACAAAGATCTTCTTATTTCTACTCTTCGCTCCCTCCACTATCAGAACTCTTTTACCAAATATCTTGGAGAGATGCTTAACAACCTCCCGATTTGCTCTACCTCCTTCAGGAGGAGACCTGCAGAAGACCACCATTTCACCTCCTGATACATCCACTCTGAATGACTCTGCATTTGGTTTGGCCGTTAAGGATACAATGACACCTCTACCAGTCTTCTTTAGCAAAACTCCCTGACCTCTAACTTCTATGCAATAAGGTTTAAGCATCCTTGTTCTAGGCATAAAAACGTCAATCTACGCCTTCAAAATATCTTCTCCACCGTTTAGGGAAGACTTAAAAGAGATATGGAATGCACCATGTCTTAGGTTTAAAACTGATCCGTGATGAAGAGTCTGAAATGATTTACATGATAAATTTTTTGAAGATAATGGTGAAGTTAAGGTTTGAAATGTGAGATCTGTGGGACTACCAAGGCTATGAAGTGTAGCAAGTGTGGCACTATGGTCTGTAGACAGCATTACGCCCAGTTTTTTGACGAAAAGACTCGGAAGCTGACACTACTCTGTCATAACTGCAGCAGAGATCAGATGAGCTTTACATTTACTCCGCGTAAACGACGTTGGAGAAGACGGAGATACTACTAGACTACGGGAGAGGTGTTTCGGTCAGGCTAATCCTGAACTAACAGTGTTTATGGGTTGTAGGTTGGTGAAGATGAGATGAGTTTGGATATTCCTGAGGAAGGAGAACTTGTTCTGGTCACAGTTAATCAGATAACTACATACGGTGTCTACTTATCTTTAGATGAATATCATGGAATGAGGGGCTTTCTGCATAGGTCACAAATCGCCACTGGCAGGGTTAGACATATCGAGCGTTTCATCAGAGTGGGTCAGAAAGAGGTTCTGAAGGTCATAAGAGTTAACAGAGCGAGAAAAGAGGTCGACCTTTCGCTTAAACAGGTCACAGGGCAGGATAAGAAGGACAAGCTCATAGATGTGAAACAGAGAGAAAAGGCCAAGAACATAATTGAGATGGTCAGAGGCAAGATCAATCTAAGTTCAGAAGATAACTATAAGTTCCAATCAGCCTTGGAGGACAAATTTGGTACTTTGTACCAAGCATTAGAAGATGTAACCCGAGAAGGCGTAGGTGTCCTTTCCGGACTAGGCCTGCCTCAAGTGTATATCGATTCTCTTGAAGAGGTTACGAAAGAGAAGATAACTTTGCCGAAAGTTGAGATAAGCGGCATATTGGAGGTGTCATCTCCCCTTTCTAACGGTATTGACGTTGTGAAAGAAGTCTTATTTGCCGCTGAGAAGTTAGCTACAAACAACACGAAGATCTTGATAAGTTATGTGAGCGCGCCTAAGTACAGGCTTGTTGTAGAAGCGGATGACTATAAGGAGGCTGAGAAGGTTTTGAAGAAAGCGGTAGAGGTTGTTCAGAGCGGGATTAAGAAGAAAGGGACGATGAATTTCATCAGGAAGCCCCGATAGATCGTCAGGCTGTCAGTCTTCCTTAGATTTGCCCGTCTTTTCAGGCTTAGAGACTTTCTTAAGCATATCAATATATTTTAAGAGCAGTTCAGCTAGGTGCGTCTGCTTTTCAATATCTGTCTCGTTCTCCAACTGCCTTGCGGCCTCTTCTATCTTTTTGGAGGCAAGGCTCTTCAACCGGGATTCTATGTCTATAGGTGAAATTACTGGAATCTTCTCTATTCCACTTATATTATCACAGTTGAAACAGAATGTTCTTCCTTGATATTGTATTAAGACTCCTCCGCATTTAGGGCATGATTCTCCTAGGAGTCTTCCTCCTCTTCTTAGAGCATCTGTCATGGTCTTTAGCTTTTGTCTATCTGGGCTCGTCAATTATCACTGGTTTAATATTCTTCTAGGATTTAAGGTGTTATGTGCATAAAGATTGTTGCACTTCGATCAGTAACTTTTATACAAGTGGGTAATATGATGTTGGGTATGATTATGGGGCGATGATTATGAGTAACAATGCGCAAAAGGAGAACGAAGATAAGATTTTTAGGTCAATAGCTGTACTTCAATCTATCGCTGATAGTAACATAACTCCTCGAAATATTAGGAAGATTGTTAAAGATGCGATGGTAATGCTTCAGGATAAGACCCTAAGCCTAGGTGTGAGGGCAGCTAATGCGATAAGTATGCTGGACGAAGTCTCTCAAGATCCGAATATGCCCAGCTATGCACGTGTAACTATCTGGAATGCGGTTTCTACGCTTGAAAGTGTAAGGGAAGTTGTATGAAGATCGATTCTGATCAGGATGATCTTTTAGATGATCCTGAGGGGAATCGTTCTAGCATTAGTGAGGGGGATAGTTCTAACTGCTGGGTATTCATAGTTGTGAATCATCAGATTGATGGTCAGATGATGTTTGCAAAGGATGTTTTGGCAGATCGCATGAAGCGGAAGATATGGCTAGTCAATTCTAAGAATCCGAATGTAAAGCGTTTGAATGAAGGAGATGAAGTGATATTTTATCTTGGAGGCAAGCAGGGTGGCAGAGGCTTCGCAGGTATTGGAGTATTGACTTCTAAACCTTGTGCACTTAGTGGTTCGAACTACGCGAAATATGGTTCTCCTTCATCGAGGTTTGATAAAGTGGTGGAGCTAAGGGATTTAAGGTTATGGAAGAAGGTTAAACCTGTTGCGAAGATTGTTCCTAGGCTTAATTTCATAAAGAATAAGCGGAGTTGGGGTGCTTATCTTCAGGGAGGTATCGTACGTATCTCTAAGCAGGATTTTGAACTGCTTATAGAAGCCTGAAACTATAGTTTGTATACGGCTAAAATTTCTCTTATCTCTGATATCTTTTGCAGGGAGAAATCAGGTTCTGTAGTTAAAAATACTAGCCTATTCTTGTTTGGAAAGACCATGAGGGTAACATTTTCTCGCCGAACTATGGTGTACAGGGTCTTGCCGAAGTATCTGTCCCATGTTTCACGTGTGCTGCTTTCGCTCACTATGTGGGCCATCAGCCTTAAATCTTCTTCTTTTGGCTCCAGAGCTCTTAAGCCCTTCCTCATGCCCCCCGCAAGTATTCGTCCGTTCTTGTCAATTACAGAGACATGTCGGATATCTCTGTCAAACTTGAACATCTTTTTACACATCAATCCAAATGATTCTGGTTTAATCATACGGCTCAAATCTAGCATTCCCAATTTTTGATATTACCATCCTCTCAGTATTAATACTTTAAGTCTGAGAAGAAAGATTTATAGGAACAATATCGTGTTTCGGCCTGTACGAGAAAGCGCAATAATAAAAGCTAGAGAGCCTCCGGATAATGAAAAGTGAGAAACATATGGAGAAAGATGCTGGTAATCCTAGAAGAGATAAGTTGAAGCTTAAAAGACGTATAGACGAGTTGACGCAGCAGTTGGAAGCGGAGCGAAGGAAGTCAGAAGATTATCTTACTAGGTTAAAGTATATCCAAGCTGACTTTGAAAACTATGAGAAGAGGGTTAAGAGAGAGCGGGAGAACATCGTGAAAATGAGCAGTGAACACATTGTAACAAGGATGCTCATCATACTGGATGATCTAGAGCTGGCAGTAGCAGAAGGCCGAAAGTTGAAGAGCTCCGAAAGTGTTGTGAAGGGGTTGGAGATGATTCTTACAAATCTCTTAGATATCTTTAGACAGGAGGATGTTGCTAAGATAGAGGCGTTGGGTAAAGCCTTCGATCCTTCTAAGCATGAGGCAGCATCATTCATAGATACAGATAAAGTGGAGGAGAACACTGTTGTACGGGAACTCAGGAAGGGTTATCTTCTAAATGGGAAAGTGATTAGAGCAAGTATGGTGGAAGTTGCAAGGAAACCCGTAAAAACAGGTGATAAACGATCCTCA
>JARPAQ010000080.1 GCA_029460375.1 Nitrososphaerota archaeon
GGTATTAATCCAGTGATTAGAACTAGATGTACAAGATTTAGAACAGCTGGGGGTAGGGGGTTTCCCATATATGGGAAATATGTTTAGAGGATTTTCAGTTCTATCTTTAAGACGTTTGATTCTGGTTGTGTACTGACCTTAAAGATATGAGCCGAAGTTTTATTGGAGATAGGGAATTCTGCGTTTCCACTTATCCATCTCGATGTTTAGATCTCTATCCAGTTTCGCCTGTTCTCTCGAGATTAAAGGCAAGGCTCGGTAAGAATGTACCATCGGGCCTTGTATTACGCCGGGTGATCTAATCCTATCGAGTGTAGTTGGTGGTTTCTTCAATATATCGGTAATCATCTTTGTTTTCTCTACCATGTCAATTCCTTCTCCATCCATCGCCAAAATTCTATCCACATACCTCTGCGGTATTTCTCGAAAGCCATAAGGGTCTACCCTGGGATTCATCTTGATATCCCCTGAGATTCTTCCCCCTATGCCTAGCTTACCGCTGTATAGACTATCACGTCTAACTAGCCAGGACTCCTTTTCTCCGTTAATCAGTAGTTCTGGATATCCATTGGTGCTGATACCAGAATATATCCTCCATCCCTCTGGTCTTCCAAAATATCTCTTCCAAAACTCCGCCCATATTACATCTTCCGGTAATAAGTTCACATCCACTCTGCTAATTATTGGCCATATAAGCACTCGTCTAAATTCACTGTAGCTCACGTTGATATCGATCCCGTCGGGAAAGGTTTAGAACGTACTGAAGCCCTAGAAGCTTAATTCCACGGAAATCAGCCGCATTGGGTGCATACCCCTCTTTGACTCCGCTTCTGCTCTAACAGCTGAACCGTGTCACAAGCACTACACATCTACCGGCTGCCAGCCTCCAGAGCCATCTTAGCGAATAGGTGAATGCAGAGTGTATCACGGCCATCGTGAACCAAGATTATGCAAAACCCATCCTTGCTATAGCATGTTCTACATAGAGAGAACTTTATACCTATTGTTTCATAGGGTTCTGTAGAAAATAAGGGTGTTGATTAATGGTTGTTGAATCTGGTAGCTGCATGAGACGGCTTAATTCGACTCGTCCGCTGTTAAAGGGGCATGATAAAGGGCTAACGCCCACCGAGGAACAATTTGTCCTCTCATTACCAACCAAATTCAACACTCTCTACTTACCTTCAGCTACAACACATCTTTCGGCGTTACCCTACCTCTGAGGAGTGCACGGCGGCAGTTGCAGCACAGTAGAATAAGGTTTTCCACGCTGTCCTTGCCACCCTTCTTCTTCGCAACTATGTGGAGTAACTCCAAGCATACTAGGAATTCACCGTAGCCACACATCATGCATCTATGCCGAGCTGAGATCGCTCCCGTTAGAGCGGCACATCTAGGCAATTTCATATCGAAATGGCTCAGTCTATTCCCCGTGGTTCAACCGTCATACAGGATGGGGTCTGCGACAGCTTTATTATCCCGTTTCGTATACATTTTGACTTATGAGTGGCATACAGGAAGAAAGTTTGGTGGAGTCTCCCCCCAAGCTAGGCAGGATTCCCATCAGCTTAAGGGTTCCAGAGGACATTGTGAAGGAACTGCCGTACATAGCTGTCTTCAACCGCAAGACCAGCACATTGGAGCTGGTGCGGGAGTGGATTGTCACCGAGGCTTCTAAGAACATTAACATGGCGAGGTATCAGAAGTTCAAGCAGCAGATCACAAAGATACCGAAGGCGTGACGTATCCTTGACTCTTGGACATCTCTTCTCTATCACAGATTGGGCGAGGGAGCGGCAGAGGTCACTGCAGAAGAGCAGGAAGCGTGTTAAGAAGATCCCCAGCCATAAGACCGAGCTCCGTAGACTCTGTCGAACCCTCATGCCAAGGTATGTGAAGGAGCATCCGTATCTGAAATCTAACCCTCCGTACAGTAATTACCTTTTCAGACAGTGGGTTAGGGAGCAGCCGGAGTATAGGGACTTTGTCAGAGATATGAAGGAGAAAGGTGTAGGTATACCTGGTAGGCGGAGAGAGGAAGCGGTAGAATGAAGAAGCAGATAGAGAAGGATATTGAAAGGGTAGCTTGCGAGGCAGTTCGTTATCTCATAAATATTGCTCTCAGAAAGGTAGAATCTCATCAGCCTCTTGACTACCCCGTTATTCATCCTGAGCTATCTCAACTGTTACGGGAGCGATATGGGGCGAAGCGGTAGGGTGAATAGGTGAGATGTTGTTGCATTATGAATAAACCAGTGAAAAGAGGTTACTTGTGGTATATTCCACAGTTCAAACTATATGTCGTGACGCCTGAGAAGTACGAGAAGCCTTCAGCTCCAGCCAAATATATAGGGCCGGTAAGCTACACTAAGATGGATGAGATTTCCCCCCAGATGATATCCAGCAAAGAGGGAGGTGATCAGAACCACGAAGATTTCTAACCGTGTCCACATTCAGCAGGAGGAGCAAGGTGTGAAGTAGATGAAAGAACTAGATGATTTATCGCAAGAGGAATGTATTGCGCTAGAAGAAGATTTCGACCGATGGTTGAAAGAGAGGTTTGGTGAAGTGGTAGAGTGAAGTTCGGTCCTACCTTTGATTTGCTTGCCGGTCATAAGACTATGACAAGTCGGGTTCCTGCCGAAAGATGGTACGGATGGTACAGGAATGTGAACCAGCGGTCTAAGGTTGTTATGGCCGAAGGCCCTGACGGGGAGAAGAGGCCTATTCGTCTGATAGGTTGCGGTGTTCATAAGCTGGGCTGGGTGAAGGAAAAGAAGTTTTGGGAAGAGGGGTTCAGCAAGCCTTCAGAGTTCGAGGATATTTGGCGTAATCTCTACGGTAGGTTCAACCCTGACGAGCTGGTGTGTAGCCTAGAATTCGAGGTTCTGCTTCAAGGTTAAAGTTTGATGCAGGCCTTGCATCAATAATCGACAAAGTTTCCTAGGCCAACTTTTACCCGCTAAATTTTGTCTTCCGTGTCATTCCCGTTGTGAGTCTCATAACGACTTTTCTGATACGAGGGTCATATCAGACTGGTTCTGAGGGTCAGAACCACTTTTCTCTGATGTCACGGTGAGATTCATTTCAGTAACAAGTATCCTGAATTGAAGCCTAAAGTTGGTGAGAGAGCCAAGTATGGCCCTGAACGCAGGCTTAAAGGCTTGGAAAGTTAGCTGGAGGGGGGCTGTCTCCCCCCAGTCGATAAGTTGTCGATACCGTACATATGTTGTAACCGGCTTGGGTGAAGTGATAACCCCCCAGAGTTCGTCAACTCTTGACGGATTCTATAGAGCAGCCTAATCTTAAGCGTAGTGGTCAAGGATCCCTAGGCCTTCCGTCAAAAACCACCCCTCTCTCAAGGCGATTATGAATAGCGGTTGTCAGGGTTTTAGTCTGCTCTGAATTTCTCTAAGGTTCTGTACAGCCTTCGCCTTTTCAAGAGCTTCATCCCGCCTCACAAGCCATTCACGGACGGCAAATCGCTCAGAGAAGCCTCGGCGTCCAAGTCCCCGACCTTCTCAGTTGCTTCATAGAATGACCGCCATTATCCGCCGCTGATAATACCGCTTAGCGGATATAAGGAACTCATGAAATCAGCATTCTTACCATATTAGAACGTTTGTTAGAACATAGAGAAGATGGTCTATCTATGGTATGCTGTAGCGAAGGATCTTCTTAAAGACCTGGTGGGGTGTGTAGCCGGCAGACAGCTCAATCGCTACGTGGGTCACGGTATCCAAGATTCTAGCAGGCACCTCAGCCGGCTTAAGGTGCGACCAGACCTAGACCTCGACACCATAATATCCCAAACCCTAACTAAACAACAGAAGCCACCCGTTGGAATAGCCTGATAATATAACCTATCCGAAAACACAACGGTAAGATTTAATTACCGGATAAGCATCGCCCAATCGGAAGGGTGATAAATAGATGAACCCCAAAAGAAACCACGAATTCTTAAGGAGCCAGAATTCTGATGTCTAAACCTTACTTTGTTAAGTTCGAAACGCCGAAGGAGATTGCTGAAGCAGGGTATGAAGCCCTCAGACAGGCTAGGCAGACCGGCAAGATCCGTAAAGGCACCAACGAAACCACAAAAGCCATAGAGCGAAGCATAGCGAAGCTCGTCATAATAGCGGAAGATGTCGAACCTCCCGAGGTCGTAGCGCACCTCCCTATCATCTGCGAAGAGAGAGGTGTCCCCTACATCTATGTGCCGAATAAAGCTCAGATGGGCCCTGCGCTCGGAATAGATTTAGGTGCAGCTGCAGCCTGTATAATCGAGCCCGGTGAATCTCAGGGACTTATAGATCAGATAGTAAGGACTCTGGATAAATTAAAGAAAGGTTGATTTTAGGAGATGAGCTCAAAGACAACGGAGGAGAGGCTCACTCCCGCTGAAGTGATTCAGATAGTCGGCAGGACCGGGGTGGCTGGTGAAATAACTCAGGTTCGAGTCAAGATTCTTGAAGGCGTGGAGAAAGGTAGAATCCTGACGAGGAATGTAAAGGGTCCAGTTCAGCTTACTGATATCCTTATTCTGAGGGAGACTGAGCGTGAGGCTAAGAAGATCAAGTAGGTGTGAATTATGCTCAGTGAAAAGAAGTGCTTCTTCTGCGGCGGCGATGTATCTCCCTCTCACGGGATAGCTTACATAAGGAATGACGGGATTATACAGCACTTCTGCTCATCCAAATGCAGGAAGAACACTCTTAAGCTCAAAAGAGATCCTCGAAAGTATAAGTGGACTAAGAAGTATGAGACGCCGAAGAGTAAGCGGTAGAAATGGAGCACAGCCTTATCGTAATAAAGCCTGATGCCGTGCAGAGGAAGATGATCGGAACAATACTTTCAAGATTCGAAAACAAAGGGTTCACCATCCTAAAGATGAAGATGCTTACCTTCACACGAGAGCAGGCTGAAGAATTCTACTCACCCCACCAAGGACAACCATACTTCCCCAGCCTCGTTAAGTTCATAACCTCAGGCCCAGTGGTCGCATTAGTACTGGAGGGAAGCGTAGCTGTAGATGTTGTACGGCTGATGATCGGTTCCACCAAGTCTTACGAAGCTACCGCTGGCACCATACGTGGTGACTTTGGTCTCGGATTGAAAGATAATGTTATTCACGCCTCTGATTCTGCTGAAAGCTTCGAAAGAGAATCCCAAATAATATTCTAACTTTCTTTCCCTATAACGTTAAAGGTTAATCTATAACTTTTAGTACCCTACCACCATATCCAACACTTATCTTTCAAAGAAAGGTGCATCTATTGAGCGAAAAGATCAGACAACCAGTAGTAGTCGTACTTGGCCACATAGACTCAGGCAAAACATCCCTACTGGACCGAATAAGAGGCACCGGCGTACAGAACCGTGAAGCAGGAGGCATAACTCAACACATAGGTGCAAGCTTCTTCCCCACCGACACCCTTCAAGAAATATGCGGCCCCCTACTGACACAGGTAGGCGGTGACATAGCAGTTCCCGGACTCTTGGTGATAGATACACCGGGCCACGAAGTCTTCACCAACCTCAGGAGCAGAGGAGGCTCAGCCGCAGACATTGCTATATTGGTGGTGGATTCCGCCCGAGGCTTCGAAGTTCAAACTCACGAAAGTGTAGATATCTTGAAAAGTAGAAAGGTGCCCTTTGTAGTAGCGCTCAACAAAATAGATATGATAACCGGCTGGCGTAAAGGCTCAGATATGTTCGTAACCAGCTCCTTGAAAAGCCAGACAAAACCCGTGAGAGACGAAGTGGACAAGCGTATCTACACAGTTATGGGGACACTTTCTCAACTCGGCTTCGAATCAGAAGCATTCAACAGGGTTAAGGACTTCACCCGAGAAGTAGCGATAGTCCCCATCAGCGCCAAAACCAGCGAAGGCATACCTGAACTTATAACCGTGCTGGTTGGGTTGACTCAACATTACCTTACGAAGCGTCTGAAAGTCTCAAAAGGAAGCCCTCGTGGCATAGTCTTGGAGATAAAGGAGGAGCCTGGTCTAGGCGCTACCGCTAACGTGGTTCTGCTGGACGGGGTCTTGAAGATCGGTGATAATATTGTTGTAGGTCGGCGGGATGAGGCGGTCGTAACTCATGTGAAGGCGATATTTATGCCCAAGCCTCTGGATGAAATGAGAGATCCTAGGGACAAATTTTCTTCAGTAGATAGGGTGGGTGCTGCTGCAGGTGTTAAGGTTGTTACACCTGATCTGGATGATGTCCTCGCCGGCTCTCCATTCTTGGGGGTTGATGCTTCTAACAGGGTTGAAGATGTCAAGAAGACTGTTTATGCTGAGGTGAGCCGCGCGTTCATAAAGACTGATCAGAGTGGTATAGTCTTGAGGGCTGATACTCTAGGTTCTCTTGAAGCTCTGGTGGATATGCTGAAGCAGCGAGATGTATCGATAAGGATAGCTGATATAGGTCCTGTAACTAGGCGTGATATCGTTGAAGCGAAGACGGTGGCTGACAAAGACCGGTATCATGGCGTTGTATTGGCTTTTGGAGTCAAGATTCTGCCCGATGCTGAGCAAGAGATAGAGAACAAGAATATCAAAGTCTTCTCCAACCCTGTGATATACCGCCTTATCGAAGAATACACCAGCTGGGTGGAATCAGAAAGAGAGGCAGCTGAAAGAGGTGAATTCTCATCATTAACCCCTCCCAGCAGCTTTAAGGTGCTGAAAGGCTACATATTCCGGCGAAGCGATCCCGCTATATTCGGCGTGGAGGTATTGACAGGCCGGCTGAGGCAGAAGTCGGAAGTTATGAACATCAAAGGCAAGATCGTGGGGACTATACGCCAGATTCAAGAAAAGGGGGAGAGCATAAATGAAGCCCCGCAGGGTTCTCAGACTGCAATTTCTATGAAAGAGCCGACTATCGGTCGCCACATAAATGAAGATGATAAGCTCTACACGGTTCCTAAGAGCGACGAGGCGAAGCTTCTCCTTGGGAAATTCAAATCAAAGCTCACAACCGACGAAGCCGAAACGCTGAGCAAAATCGTTCAGATAAAGAGGCGGACAAATCCGCTCTACGGCTTCTGACCAGTGAGCCTCTTTGCTGCTGTTATCGTGTTTTTCAGGAGCATTCCTCGAGTCATGATGCCTGTGCTGCCGGTGTTGGGTGTTATGTATGATGCCTTCTCTTTTACATCTTCAAAGTCTACGTCGAATACTAGTTTGCCGGTGGCGGGATCTCTTCTTACCCCTATGCTTATTACGATGACTCCCTCTTTCACCATATCTCCGGTCAGCCTGAAGGAGTTTTCCCGATATAGCTCGGGTGGTCTTCCGGCTGCTGCTACAATGATATCTGCTTCTCTAAGTCTCTCTGTCAGGTTCTTGGTCTTCCTGTGGGTGCAGGTGGCTGTAGCGTTTCTGTCTTGAAGTAGTTTTCTGAGGGGTTCTCCGACTAAGATGCTTCTGCCCACTATGATGGCGTCTTTGCCGGATACATCTACTTTGAAGTGTTCTAGTATCTTTATTGCTCCTTTCGGTGTGCAGGGGATGAGGCTGCTCTCCAAGCTGTATTCGCCGAGGAGAAGTTTGCCCATGTTGTACGGTGTGAGCCCGTCTACATCTTTTTGTGGTGAAAGTCTTTCGAAGATCTTCTCTTTATCGACGTAATCTGGGAAGGGTAGCTGAATAAGTATGCCGTGTGTTTCAGGATCACTGTTCAACTTATCTATCAGACCCAACACTTCTTTCTCCCGTGTCTCCTGTGGATGATCAAACATCCTGTAGACATTTGATATTATTCCTACCTTCTCACAGTCCTTCGCCTTCAATGATACATAGGTCTGGGAGACTGGATCGTCACCCACAAGCAGGGCTGCTAGGCGTGGTGTCATCCCCTTCTCCTCTTGAAGCATCTTTACATCTTGCCTAATTTCGTCTAAGACCTGTTGAAAAAGCTCCTTGGCACTCATAACTACGGTCATAGAATTCTCACTTCCAGACTCGTACCTCCCCTTGAACCGTCCTGTCCCTTATGTTTAAATTATTGCTCCAAATGTAAATCAGCTGAAGACAACTTATTGCAGGTTATTTTCGTTCTAAGATTTTCCTACACCCACTGTTTTGATAGGATTCCAGCAGGTTTAGGCAGTTATGTGTGTTCAAGCGTAGGTTGAGTTGCTTGAGTATTGTTCTAAAATGTGAAACAACTAGAGAGAATGTGCCTCATGACTGTTCTAACCCTTGTATTTATCAAGTTACAGGTAAATTACTATGGTGAGAACAATGAACCAAAGTAGTAAAATTGCAATAATCGCGCTGGTTGTAGTGGTTGCATCTTTGTCAGGAGTCTACCTACTTCAATTAGGTACTTCGGAGGAAGTCACCGATATAATCTGGCAACGGACTGGAGGATTCATCGGTTTAAACGAAGAGATGGTTATAGCGGCTGATGGATCAGTATCATACACATCTGACAAGTTCGGCGCCGCGGAGATCGTTCTCACCGAAGATGAAATCGAAGAACTTCTGAATAAAGCGGACTTCATAACGAATGGAACGTACACCGCAAAGCAAGGTGTAGCAGACTTCTACATCTATAGGTTAACCCTGCAGACTGCATCCGGTAAAAGAACAGTTGAATGGGTCGATGATTGGGCATCTAGGGCTACGTTACCTAACGAACTAACGGCGCTCCAGACTCATTTAGAGAGTGTAGTTGAAAGGGCGCATCAAAAGACAGGAGCGTCACAAAATGTTGAAGAGAGAGTTGCTGGAATAGCCCAAGACTTTGTAGTGCAAGCTCCAACTTTCAAGTTTGACGGTATAACAGAGACTCTCCGCGTTTTAGGAGTTGTAACCCGTGAGATCTTCCCGCTTCAACATGTAATCACGATCACTTTCGACTCAAGACATGCCGGTTATGGTAATAGAACAGGACAAGTCTTAGCTCAAGTCATAACTCCTCATACAGCAGAAGTCACAGTCGTAAATGACAATGTGGTTTCAGCTATCTTAGACGATCAATGGGACGAACTGAAACAAGAGCTTATCCCAACAGGA
>JARPAQ010000006.1 GCA_029460375.1 Nitrososphaerota archaeon
ACCCAAATGAGTTTTCTAACATGGTTTATATCAATAAACGAAATTAGCTATTGATGGCAAAAACTAAGACCCTTCGATCTTCTTAGTCTTCTTTCTAGTTTCTTCAGCCATTTTTGCTATTGCCTCTATATCGGGAACTTTTGACAACCCCACTTTATCCAGCCCGATGGAAGAGGCTGCAACAGCTACACAGCCAGACCAGACAGCATCTTCACCTTGAAGATAAGTCAATGTATATGCTCCTGCAAATATGTCTCCCATACCCGTCGTATCTAGAACCCTGACTTTTCTCACAACAGGTATCTTGAAGACACCTTCACTGCAACGAAGCAGAATGCCTTCTGAACCTCTTGTGTATATGGCTATCTTGACTCCTCTCCCAACAATATGTTCCAATGCTTGAAGCGGATCTCTGCTCCCCGTAACCATGTGCGCTTCTTCCTCATCTATCTTCACTATATCAGCATACTTCAGCAGACTACTATCCATATTTTCTAGGAAGCATCTTCCATCTCGGTGGAACCTCCTGATGAAGCCTTGAGGATCTAAGTAAACTGTCTTGAACCTTCTCCTTATGTCAGATAGCAACTTTAGGTCTACTTCGCCCACCATTGGGCTGACTATCACCGCATGTCCCTCCAGACTCTCTGCTACCATCTTAAGATCTTCGCACCTCCTCTCTAGAAATAGGTCTCTTCCCTTCAGGGTCTGAACTATTCGGAAACAAGTAGTACGATGAGTCGTGGAACGCGCGTCTTTCGGTATCTTCAGCTGGTTTCTTATCAGCCAGAGCAGATATTCTTCAGGCAGATCTTCACCGTATTTTGTGAAGAGAGAGACTTCTCCACCCATATTCTTAACTGTTAGCCCTGCGTAGCACGGCGAGCCTCCGAGGGTGCGGGTCTGAATACGATCCGAAGTTATAGTATCCATCGTTATATGACCAGCGACTGTCACCCTCATACCTCAACACACCTCTTCAACAATTATCTGCACCTGCTTATAGATAGTTCTAGTACGCCCATAATCTTTTAAAACAGTGAACAGCCGTAGAGGACGACGTCAATTTTGCCGAAGAAACGTAAGAGCAGAGGAAGATCAAAAGGTAGTAAAGGTAGAACCGATCATGTTCAGTGCAGCAAATGCGGAACACTTGTGCCCAGAGATAAAGCGAAGAAGAAGACCTCAAGAATTACTCTGGTCGAGCCGACGCTGGCGAAGGAGCTGCGGGCCGCTGGTGCATATATCGCTGCTCCTACAACAATAAAGTTCTACTGCGTTTCCTGCGCAGTTCATTACGGTTATGTAAAGGTACGGGCCAAAAAAGAGCGCAGATTCGGCTAAACATCAGATAACAACTATCCAAGTTCTTTAGCCGTGTAGATCAACCTATGCACAAAAGTTACAGAAGCCAACGCCAAGACCAGTATAACCCCGTAGTACGGGTACCCGATTATACTGGCTAACGCCAGAACGAATATCCTCTCCGCCCTCTCCCCTATACCTACACCTGATAACTTCACGTTCAAAGATTCTCCTTTAGCCCTAGCGTAGCTCACCAGCAGCGAGACCGCTAGAGCTGCTAGAACAACCACTGGCTCACCAATCATCCCCACCATTATGCCGCCGTAAACCAGTATCTCCGCGGTACGGTCGAAGTTCGAATCTATGAATGCTCCACGCTGAGAAACCGAGTCCGTCACTCTAGCTACAGAACCGTCTACTATGTCAAAGAAACCTGACACCAGCAGAAGAACCCCTCCCCAAACCACGCCCCCCCAGAGCCCCGCGTATGCTGAACCTGAGAGCGCTGCGAAGAGTAAGCCTATGACGCTCCATCCTGTGGGGGTTATACCTGTCTTGGCGAGGATTGAGCCGACTCTGTCCACAAGGGGTGTTAAGGCTTCTCGGATTCTGTTCAGCAATTCTTCTACTTCCTTTTTTCACTGCAGAAGAGGTTATATATACAGTGACTGCGCAGAGTTATATGGCGAGTTTCTTGGGTAGGGTAACAAAAGGTGTAGACTGCTCGGTTAAAGGGTGCAGTGAATCCGCTGTGAGATCGTTGAGCAAGAATAAGCTTGCCGGGAGCGATCTTGACACTTCTGGTGAGAGACGTGTCTACCTATGCCGTAACCATTACAAGGAGTTGAAGAAGAGCGCAAAGAAGGATGACAATATGGAGCGGCTCCGCTGGAAAGGACAAGGGCTTTCCAGTAATGCTAGGCTTTCTGATATTCGTAAGATAAAGGTTTAGATATCTTCTTCCATTCAGCAACTATCTGTTCACGTAGATGCAGCGATTCGGCCAGCCTCTTCTTGGCTAGGTCGACATATTCCGGCAGCTTATCGATGCCGATGAAGTGGCGCCCCAGCTGTTTAGCTACCTTCGTAGTCTGTCCGCTTCCGTTAAACGGATCTAGAACAACGTCTCCTTTGTTGCTGTAGAGCAGGATAAGTCTGAACGGTATCTCCTCTGGGAACGGGCAGGGATGATCTATGAACCTCGGGGGTACGGGCGGTATATTCCAGATGCTGTTGCTGGTGTCTTTCTTCATCACTTCATCTATAACTAGCTTGCTGTCTTCATCTCTTCGATGAGTGAGTTTGCCTTTTCTGAAGACCAGTATATGTTCATGCATTACATTGGCTCTATAATAGGATGGGTACGGGTGTTGAATAGTGACTCCGAACCTGTCTAATCCTCCTGTCACCTTGCTCCAGATAATCTCCTCATGAAACCTCCATCTCTTACCGAACCGTTCAGTCAACAAATGAGGCAGCGGAATAATATTTCCATCCGCAATCTCATTGCCTATTATTATGCAGCAGTAACCTCCTTCGCTGGTTACTCGGAAGACCTCGGAGAAGATAGTCTCCATCTCAGCCAAATATATGTCAAGCGACTTGCCTAAATTACCTCGGTACCACTTCTTCTCAAGATGCTTGTTGTAATCGATAGCGTTATGATATGGAGGAGAAGTGACCGTCAGAGCAACACTGCCGTCTTTGATAAACGACAAGTCTCCTGAATCACAGCAGACTACATCATCAAGAATCATCTATACACACGTTATTCCCA
>JARPAQ010000007.1 GCA_029460375.1 Nitrososphaerota archaeon
TCAGGCTTCAGCCTAATCTCCCCTGTTGCAGTAGCCTCGCGATACTGCACATCTTTCCGGTGAATATCGACCATACGAACACCCATCATCAAACACTTAACCGTAGGTTGCTTCAGAAACAAATACCCTGAATTTATGTGTTGCAGACCCTAAACAGATATGGTCCCGCGGGTCGGGATACAATAAATGGAAGGTGAAGGAAAGGTTAATACTATTGAAATAAACTATATGGTGGGTTACTGTTTGACTTTGATACTTTCTAAACGTGATAGGCAGCTTCTTTTGGAGACTAAGAGGTTGCTGGAGGAGATACTTGAGACGGAGGAGATACTTGCTGATAAGAAGCTGATGTTCCGCCTTAAGAAGTCTGATGAGGATGTCGAAGCTGGTCAAATCTTAACTCTCGATGAGCTGAAGAATGAGCTCAAGTAGAAAGAAGATCTATGAAGTAGTTGCAGCAAAGAGCTTTCTCAGAGACCTTAAACATCAAAGTAAAACAGTCAACTAGAGGATCTTGAAGGCGGTCGAAAAGCTAGCGGAGAACCCCTTCCTCGGCAAGACTTTAAGAGGGGAGCTCAGAGGCTACTATTCACTCAGAGTCGGAACATATAGAGTGATTTACACCGCAGATCTGAGGAGCAGAAGAGTAATACTGAGGCTAGCTGAGCATAGACGCGGAGCCTATAAGCACTAAGCCAGACAGTTAAATTTGCGAAAAAACCCCGTTTCACGCCTCCGATACTACATATCCAGTAACCGTGGCACGGTTTCGAATGAAGAGGTGCTCATAGAAGCGCTCTGGAGCTTTAGGAGAGTGTGAAGGTATGGTCCCGCGGGTCGGAATACCATGGGTTCGCCGCCCCATCTTGAATTCGCCGAACTGAAGTGTCCTCCAGCTCACCGACGACATCTCGGTATCTGTGTAAGCTTGATAGACTGGTGAAGTCAGCCTTAAGCCGGCCTCTACAGCGTCTCCCCCTTTCTATTAGAGAAGAGTCGAGAGCTCTACCAAGCTGAGCTACCGCGGGACAGAGTTTCTTCGTAGATGTTTGGTATATAATCTTTGGCCGTGCTCTATGTGTCTGTGTTTTTGCGAAGTATCTTCACGGGTCTGATGGTTTCGTTGTGGAGCTGGTATGCTTCGAAACTGTTGGTTGTGGTTGAAAGTATGAGCCAGACGATCTGGTTCACCTGCATATACTGTATGTCTATAGGTGAAGGTCGAGGTGGAGCTGGGTGTGAGTGGAATACGCCTACCACCTCCTTCCCTTCTTGGTCGGCTCTCTGATATGCTTCATATACTGTTTTGGGGTCTATCTGGAAGGTTACTGTGGATCTCTCTCTGTTTTCGGCGGGTATGATATCTGTAACTTCAACTACATCTTCATTCACAGAGCCCAGCAGCAGAGCACACCCTTCAAACGGATGGTTCTCTCTAGCAATATCTTCCAGCCGCCTACTCTGAGATCGTGTCAATACTATACTCTTCGCAGTCCACAAGACTCAACACAGCTTGTGGAGAGAGTATCCAACAGAGATAAGAATTGCCTATAGTACAGTAACATCAATAAGCTCCTTGAATCAGAGATACGGTAGCCGGACCTAAAGTTGCATAAACCAAGATCAATCTGGAGCATAAGATTCAACGTATTCGTAGCAGGCGCAGCGGTTATGGCGCTCGAAATCATGGGAAGCAGACTACTCGCACCCGTCTTCGGAAACAGCGTCTTCGTATGGGGAAGCTTGATAGGTATCGTTATGGCTTCGCTAGCCCTTGGATACTACACAGGTGGAAACCTAGCGGATAGACAGCCGAACTTCCGAACCTTCTCTATGATAATTCTCGCAGCAGGCGTACTAATCATACTCGTCCCTATCTTTGCCCCTATGGTCTTAGAATTGGTCTTCTACTCAGGGCTGGGTGAACGGTACGGCCCCCTACTGGCTACAACACTGCTTCTTGCAGCCCCAACTACCCTGCTCGGTATGGTCTCACCGTACTCGATAAGGCTAGTAGCCAAAAATCTACTAAAAGTAGGCGGCATCTCGGGAAGCCTTTACTCCATATCGACCGGAGGAAGCATACTCGGAACCTTCTTCACAGTTTTCCTTCTTGTTCCGACATTTGGCGTTAGATCAATAATCTTTTCGCTTGGCGTGATCGTGATAGCGGTTGCCCTCATCGGCATATCTAACGTTGAGAGAATCTTTGTTATTCTGATCGCGGCTACTCTGATTATGCCTTCATCTGCTTTTCTAGCTGGAACCCTGTCTATCTATACGGGTGATATATTATATCAGAAGGATACTCCGTATAACACTCTGAATGTTGTTGACAATGGTGCTAGAGGGGTCAGGACGCTCTGGCTGAACAGTATGTCGCACAGCGCCATGTACCTTAATGGGTCTAACGACTCTGTGTTCCTATACACTGACTATTTTCACATCGCATTCGTGTTCAACCCTGAGATAGAAAGTGTCCTATTCATAGGTGGAGGGGGCTTCTCCGGGCCTAAAAAGTTCCTTGAAGACTACCCCAGTTTGACTGTGGATGTTGTCGAGATAGATCCAGAGGTTGTAAAGGTGGCCTGGAACTATTTTGAACTACAAGAAGATCCGCGTCTAAACATATTCACCGAAGACGGACGTATCTTTCTAAGCAAGAGCGATAAGAAGTATGATCTTATAGTCTTGGATGCTTATTCAAAATCATACGTTCCGTTTCACCTTTTGACAGTGGAGTTCTTCGAATCTATAGACGAACATCTGAATCCGAATGGAGTAGTGGTGTCTAACATGATATCCTCCCTCATAGGTGACACATCAAACCTACTAAGAGCTGAATACAAGACCGCCAGCAAAGTCCTCCCCCACGTTTACTTGTTCCACACTAGAACCAGCTCCCTATCACAGGTTCAGAACATCATCCTCGTCGCCACTAAGAACCAGACCCTATACACCAAAGCGAATCTTGTAGATATGGCGGATAAAGCTCCGAAGCGAAGTGAAACATTAGCAGAATACGCTAAGACCTACTTTGAGTCCCAAGTAAGAACAGAGGATATACCTGTCTTAACCGATGACTATGCGCCGGCGCAGAGTTTACTGAACCCTGTAACAGGAGCGTCATACGAAGGCGGTGAAACGATTCTCCCCAGAAGCACCCTTAACCCTCTTCTGATAGCGGGGCTGTGGATAATCACTCTGGTATCATTATACTTGATATCGAATAGATTACGCACAGGTTTTAGACCGGATAAGGACAGTCTTGTGCAGTAGGTTTCTGCAAACTTAAATTGACCCAGTTATTCTTTTCAATATAGGTGATGGTTGATTTCGGTATATTTGGATAAGGTGGATTACAGGATACTTTCTCTTCTCCGTGAAGATTCGAGAGTCGCTTTAAAAGAGCTTGCGGCAGCTGCTGATGTAAGCATACCTACGGCCAGATCCAGAATAATAAGATTGAAAGACCTCGGAGTGATAAAGCGGTTTACAGCGTCTCTGGAACTTCAGAGTATAACAAACCAAGTGACGGCTTACATAACGCTCAAGACTAGGCTTCCGAAGATCAAGACTGTAGTAGAGCAGCTTAAAGATATTGACGAGGTAAGTGAGGCCTATATAACTACAGGTCAGCATGACGTAATCTTGAAGATATATACGCCGAATATGCAGGCACTCAACCGGCTGGTGACACAGAAGCTGAGCAGCCTTGAAGGCGTCGAGACAGCTTACAGCAGCTTTGTAATAGAAACGGTGAAAGACATCATAGGCCCGGTTCTGCGACCGAATTTTGGCTTCAAGATAGATTGTGAAAACTGCGGCGGTATAGTTGGAGAAGGGTATGTAAAGAAGTTGACAGACGGTAGAGAACACTTCTTCTGCAGCGAACCCTGCTTATCAGCTTCCACCGGCTTTGTTAAATAAGTGCCTGTTGTTTAAAAAGTCAATAAATCGTTAAAAAAGTAACAGCAAAATTCGACTTGTTTAACAAAGCCATTGAAAAAA
>JARPAQ010000081.1 GCA_029460375.1 Nitrososphaerota archaeon
CTATGACTTTAGCACTTTCCTCCCTCAATTATTGTCAAAGAACATCTTAATGGAAGAAAAACCTTGAGTTAACACCTCTTCCAGCCGATGGGTGCCGGCGACTAAAGCACCTACCTCTGCTTTATTGTCTTTCGACTTGGAGTTCGATCTTCATGATTTGTCGCACGGTTGAGTTTAGTGGTGGGAGATTTTGATGCCTCTAGCGCTATAGTTTCTATGGCCACAGTCCAAAATTCTTGCAATATTGATTTCTGAAGGTATGTGATCAATTACTTTAGTGGCGCCACAACTGTTACAGATTATCACTATACCCCTTTGTTCATACTGCTTCAATCTGTTAGACGTTGAATAACAGGGAAATATGGACTATAAAATATTCGGTCAACACATATCGGCCGATGAATCGAATAATCTTTAGGCCTTTCGAAATCGCTTGGTCTACACAATTATGAGGGACTGTTGAACTTGGGTGAGATGATGTGAGCGAAGTTGATGATTTCAAGAGCGGGATTTGAAACAGCAATTGCGTGTCAAGGTGCCTAAGATGAAGATTTGTATCTATTAAATTATATCTAGATTACCTGTGTAGAATTTGCTCAACAGGCCCGCTGGGATTAGCGCCTCAATCGGTTCAAATCCTTATCTTTGTTTAGATTCTCTGGGAGAAATTATATAGCGTAGAGCTTCAAAGGTGTTCATATGGGTTTCTTCGAATATTTGAAAGCGACTCTCAAAGCATTGGCCTTATTCGTCTTCTGGATGGTAGGTGGTTTAATTATCTTCTTATCTGGCATATCAATGGCAGCGGGTTTCAACACATACTTTCTTGATATACCTATTTTAGCACAAGCAAGTGGTATAGTCGGCTTAATAGTGGCGTTCATAGGCGTATTAATGATGGGATATGGGTATAGATATACCCGCAGCGTTCATATCCGAAGGGAACGATACAGAGTCTAGAAGTATCTGCAAGGTTTTACCCGCTTTGTTTAAAGGTGTTTCTCTTTCTTGAACTGTCAAGTTGTCGGGACACGAATGAGTGATTTCACGCCGGTATGTCCCGAAGATTTGACAGAACCCATTTACGCAAAGTTTATCTTTAGTATACCAGAAATCTAGTTTTCATTTACCTAATCTATTAACCTATTAATATGTAGACTCTCCCTACAGGCAAGTTGAGTTTGTATAAGGAGAAGCGCACAAGGGCTCAAGGTACCATCGTCTCAGAGATGCTTGTATTAATGATAGGGATACTTATCGCCAGCCTTGTCCTCCTATGGTCACTCACATCCTTATCGACCAGTCAGGCAAGTTATAGCGAAGGCGTAGCAGTTAGCAACGCGAAGCTGGTTGAGCAGATATCTATAGACAACGTCAACTTCGGTGCAGACACCATTTATGTCAGGAATTATGGTGACAACACCGTGAGGATTGTGACAGTTTACGTAAATGGGGGAGAGATGACCATAACACCCACGACCATCTCTTCACGCGATTCTCAACCAATAGTCACAACCGAAAGCCTGCCTCAAACGGGCACACATAGCATTCGCGTAGCGACGGAGAGAGGAACAACCTATGAGGAGATCTTCCAAGCACCTTAAACCGATACTGCACTCTCCCCGTTCAAAGAGAGGGGCAAGCTACATAATGTCAGTAATGGCTATGATTATGGTAACAGCCAGTCTAGCGGGGGCGGTTATGTTATGGGGGATGAATGTTGTTGGTGAAAGCAATGTCAGTTTCTCATCGGCATTAGACGCCAAGTACGAGAGGGGAGAGGAGAATCTAGTCATAGAAGATGTAAAGTTTGTCAACAGCACGGCGATAAATGTGCATCTTCGAAACGCTGGATCAGGCCTATTGGTGGTTGACAAGATATATGTAAACTACAACCTTGCAGAATCCAGTAGACTGACCCTCGATGAACAGGGACACGGCACCGTCACCGCAACAAACTTTGGCTTCTCTCTTGTACAGGGAGAGGCATACAATATTTTGTTAGTTACTACCAGAGGAACCAAAGCTTCAGGGGATTATATTAACACTGGAAGCTAGATGGTGTGTGTTATTCTTCACCGTCTAGTAGCTCTCCTAACTCACCTTCGTCGAACTCTTCACTACCGCGGCGTCTAAGACTCCTGAACATAAAGAATACAATTGCAGCTACTCCTGCGATCATTGCGCCCACTAGACCGATTACCACATACAGGTTCAGGCCGAATAAGGTGAAACCAGACTCCTCGGTAGTCGTGGGAATAGTATTCGTAACCGCTACTACCGGTGGCGTTTGAATATCTATAGTCAGAGAGGTTGATGCGTCTACATACCCCTTCTTGCTGGCTGTTACATTTATTTCCGCTGTACCCGCTTCATTTGAGAAGAAGATAGCTTCCCCCACTCCATCAACATCAGTCTTGTCGTCGGCGCGAGTAAGAGTGCCCATGGTGTTCCTCCAACTCAGGTCAACATCTTGAACAGGCTGATTTCCGCTAAGCACAGTGACGTTTATTCCAATTGGCTTAGACATGTGTACACTCAAGTCAGCTAAGGGTATAGTTATTCTGAGGAAAAGGGGCAGTATCTTTATATTTAGAATGCTTGAAGTGATTTGGTAGCCTTTTTTACTCACAGTCACAGTTACAGTCGCTGAGTCAGGTTCGTCATGGCTAAATCTTGATGTTGCAGAGCCGGACGCATCAGTTATCTTAGATTCATCCAGTAGAGAACCGGTTGTGGTACGCCAAGACACTACCGCATCTGGCACAGAAGCACCTGAGCTGGTTAAAGATAGGGTTAGGGTGACTGTGTCAGTCACATTCACCATGACCTCTTTCGGTGAAAAGGTTAGAGTGAAAGGATAAAGAATCGTAGTCAATTTTGATGAGGATCCCGCGAACCCTGATGAAAGGACTGTAATCGTGGTGATTCCAGGCTGACTGGATGTGCGGAAACTCGCGCTGACAAATGTTTCACCTTCTCTAAGAATCACGCTGCTATCAGCCACTCCAACAGATGGATTCGAAGAGGATATAGAAATCGGAATATCATATCGAGCTCGGGCAGGTGTACCTGCAGAGTCTTGAAGCTGAATAATTATTGTTTGGTGAGCCTCGCTATCCGCTGGAATTATGGATGGAGCTATGGTACCAATCAGGTTAGAAGGCGCAGGTTCAACTGTTACTACTTCAAAAGAGCCAGGCACGTAGCCTGAGGCAGACGCAGTTATAGTGGTAATACCAGTGACCAAGCTGGAGTAGAATGTAGCTATGGTGGTAGACATCCCTGATGGTAGTACGACCGTCTCATCCACTATTCCGATATCCGTCTTCGATGAGGATAGGGTTATCGCCACATCCGACGGAGCGTTTACAGGTTCACCATTAATGTCTTGCAACTGTAGAACCAGAGAAGTATGAGGCTGTCTATCTGAAGGGAGCTGCGTAGGCGTAACACTAACTGCAATCTTATACGGAACCGCACCTGCCACAGTCATGGTAGCCGAAGTCGTAACAAAGTCAGCTGCCGAAGCCGTGATTGTAGTACTCCCTGCAGCATGTGTGGACTGAAATGTAGCGACACCATACGTGAACCCAGACCGTATAACCACATCCGACTCGACAGAGCCTACCTTCGTATTGGACGACGCGAGATGTACATTCACATCTCTATTTACTCTTACAGTCTGCCCATTAGAATCCTTCAACTGCAGATATAGAGCTCGATGAGCTCTGTCATCGGGAAGAACCACTGGAGGGGCAAGGTAAATGGCGAGACTACCTGTGTCAGCCAAGCCGGGTCTTACAACATTTATAGTCGCAAAGCCTGTTGCATACTGCTGTGCCGCAGCTGTTATCTGGGTGTTGCCCACTAAACTCCCCGTAAATTGGGTAACAGTGTATGTCTGACCTGATTCTATCATTATAGATTGCTGGCTTATCGAACCCACAGTAGTATTTGTAGAAGTCACAGTAACATAAACATCGATAGGAGCTCTGACCGGAATACCGTTTAGATCCTGCAGTTGTACCACTATTGTTGTATTAGTACCAGCTCGTTCAGGAATCTCTGACGGAGCCGCGTATACAGCAAGTTTGGAGGGAGTTGGGCCTTGGATAGTTAATACTTCCGAATCTGTAGCATACCCTGATGCTGACGCGGTTATCGTAGCAGTTCCAGGGGTTAATGTGGTATAGAAGTATGCTTGTCCATAGCTACTTCCCGCCTCGATCAGTACTGGCGAATCGACTGTCGCTATCGATGGATGAGAAGAGGATATGGAGACCAAAATATCGCTCGTCGCCCGGGCGAGTACCTCATTTATATCGCGAAGCTGAATCACTACCATCCCTTTAGCACCCGGCTCAGGCAGGAGCTGTTTTGGCCCGAGCTCCACCACCAGCCTCATAGGTGAGCTGCTAGGGTCGATTGTAACGACCTCTCCGTTCCCCGGTCCGAAGCCTGTTGCAGCCGCGGTTATTGTAGTGGTTCCAGAGGTTTTTGTAGTTCTAAACTTAGCTAGGCTATACGAGACGCCTTTGGGAATCGTTATGGTTCGCTCTACTTCTCCGACTTCACTTCTCGATGAGGATAGAATTATCGCCGTATCCGCAGGAGCTGGGATTGGGAAGCCCGTGGTATTACGTATCTGTACAAAGACTATTGAGTATTCCCCGCCGTCCGCAGGTACTGCACTTGGCGCCGGCGTCACGACGAGAGATAAGGGGTCGGTCACTTGAGAGGAAGCTTGAGGGGGGAGTGATATCGGGGTCAGGGTGGATATTAGTAAGATGATGGTAAACCCGAAGCATATACGCTTGATGTGTGAATGAAGCATCCGTCGCATCTGAAAATCGAAGCAGCCGAGAAGTATTTATCCTTAATATACTACGTTAATAGTATTGGTATATGAATTTCAAATTAGTATTTGGGATCTATTCGATTTGGGTTATATTATCAGTGGATTCCAGCGTGCGGCTTAGGCTTGTTTACGGCCTTGGATATGGTTTGATGCATATATGGAGGGAAAAGAACCTGATGAAGGCATTGACTTCATAATAACAAGAAAAAAGAGAGGGTAGGTGCTTCTGTCTGTCGGCACCTGTGGGCTATAGCCCAAATGTTTTTGGATAGTTTATCCTAATATACAAGAAGTCGAGACCTCAGATATTATAATCAATCTAGTTCTCATCAGGTATTCTGAATGATCTTTCCATACAGATAGACGATTGTATTGTGTCTACCTCTTGTAATTGTATACTGGAGTCAAGTTTGTAGTCAACATCGTTTAACCCTCAGATTATTCAGAACAGACCAGCATTACTCCAATAAATGTACCTTAAAAACAGCCAGAAGAAGATGAGGGGGCCTGTATTCACAGTTGCAGGTAGCTTCGTGTTGGTATTCAGCACATCGTTGATGATTTTCGTTAACGGAGATGTAAGTTACCTAGGCTTAGCTTTAATGGCCTTAGGAATGGCGGTCATAGCTGATCTTGGGTTCAGAAGTAAGAAGACACTTTATGGAATTCTCTTCTTTTCGGTGAGCGGGGGTCTTTTGGCGGCTGTAGCGACCGTAATTACAATAGCTTTCCCCGAGTGGATGTCTGCTGTTTATTCGCTTTTTGTACTAGTGGGAAGCATACTTGTTCTGAAGGGAATTCATGATGTTCAGGGTGTAAAGAATCTTTTGAAGAGAGAGCAGTCTTTTTCTGGGATAATTAGGCCTTAGATATGTCTACGAAATTTTAAATAGGAAATGTAAGATTATATGGGGTAGAGCTATTTTGACCGATGTTTTAGTAGAGACTACGAAGCTCTC
>JARPAQ010000082.1 GCA_029460375.1 Nitrososphaerota archaeon
ATGCAATCGGCTACCCAAAGAGCTTTGAAACACTCATTCAGGGACTTGAATTTAATAATCTGCCCCGCACCACCGAGGACTTGGCATCCGCGTTAGATATAGATACAAAAGACTTCAAGTGGACTGATGCTATGAAGACTGAACTTGAATGGTTAAGGCGGAACCGTGTGATAAGTGGGCTGACAGACAGCGACATAGAGACACTATCAACTTTAGCCCCGTACTCATGGGGCGAACATAACTTCAAATCCAGATACTACAAGGACGGCTGGGTATTAGGCATAACGGAAGAGATGCTGACTGTAGAATACACACTTGAATACCGCGGTCCACCGAACTGCGAAGGCTTCGATTCATCCGTCCTACCGGATGTAACCGTAGAAGACTTCAACACAAGCTTCCAACCCCTAGGTATCATATTCGAGCAGTCAGTCATGGGCGCAGGGATCAGAGGAGCCCTAATCGGAGGCGCGATTATAGCCGTTTCCATCCTGTATATTAGGCGAAGAAGGTCTAGGAGACGCAGCAAAGCCGACTAAAAAATTCTAAGATACTCCTGCTTAAAGGGTGTGAAATGGCAAGAAACCTGTCTTGCCACTCATAGATCCATTTCTGTTACGTGTTCTCTCTCTCTTTCCGAGTAAGGTATGTACTTGAAGACTTTGTAACCGGTGTAGAGCAATGCTATCCCTACGAATCCTACAGTGTACTGCGCGTAACGGGTTTCACCTTCTGCTACACCCAGTTCCTCTGGTCCTGGCTGAATACGGTAATAGGCAGCTTCCATTACAAAAGCTGCGTATATGATTGTTACGATTCCAAGTATCGCTATTGTTATACCTATTACTCTAAGGACCTTTCTACGAGGAGATAGTTGAGTCAACTTCCTACATTGAAGGACTTATCCGATGCCATATTTATGTTTTTTCAAAATTACAGGATGCAGATTCTCTAGTATAACTTAATTATTGTTAAAAGAAATAAAGGGAGTGAAGCCATGAGGAGATGTTTATCCTCGCAGCTCCACTATCTTCCTCATCTTGCTATTAGCCGTGGACTTTTGTTACAGCGAAGTCTTTTCCTTCACCGTGACATATGGCGCAAGTTTCGATTGCAGATGGTGTGGTCTGTTGTTCTGCGTGACCCTTGACGACTGAACTGTCGTGGCAGGTTGTACATACTGACGTTACTGGTTGAGTGGTCGTGATGACTACATTTTCCTGCGTTATCGTGGTAGGCTGGACTCCACTCGGAAGCGGGAGTGTGTAAGTACCTTCTATGTGGCACATCTCACAGTTATTCAAGTTACCTGGGAACTCTATCTCTGAGAAGTCGTGTAGTGAACTGCGGTATCCGTAGATGATTCGGCTCTCTTTGTCTTCACCTTCTGAACCTGAATGTATTCTGTGAATCAGTACCTTGAAGTCGATTGTGTTAGGCGGCATCTCTTCTGCAGGCCTCCTTGCCTCATCAGTCGCCATCGGGTTATGGCAGAGGACACAATACTCGGTATTCTTCCGGATTGAACCGTGAAGCGCAAGTTCATTGTGGCACGCATTACATTTATCGAGACTTACAACCATCCTTCTAGGAACAGGCGTGGAGTCGGTGACTGCTGCATAGGCGACTTTGTTGAAGCCTGTTTGGCGAACCTCGATTGTTTCGCCTCCAGCCGTGATGTTCTGGTACTTGTATCCTTCGATTCCGACTGCGAAGCTTCCTGTCGCATCACTAGGAATCGTCGCTGTGAAGGTGTGCTGATAATTATCTCCCCCTAACGTAGGAGTAGCTCCTAAGGCGCTCTCCCTCCAGACAGCTGTAATGTCTGTTGTCGGTCCTGCTAGAGTCAAGCTCAGAGAGTCCATTTCAGATGGAGGTATGATATCTCCAGAGTTGTCTTTTACATTGAACGTTACGGTCGGTGACTGTCCGGGCGCGGTGTTTGTGACGCTGACTATCTCAAGGTTTACTCCTTTTAGCTGCTCGGATCTTGTGGGTATTGTGTGAGCTCCAGCTATTGCGGTGCTAAACTCTGCTCCTTCCGGCTGATGACATGTACTGCATGCTGCGTCTGTCTGCGCCCCTCCGGGGTGGTTTTCACCGGTTTCGAAGTTCACGTTGTCATGGCATGCGCCGCAGGCAGCTGCGTTTGGCGCTGTCTTGTAGTTGTCTCCATCAGCACCTGTGTGGCAGGTTTCACAGTTTCTTACGTCTTGGGGCCACTCGATTTCTGAGTAGTCGTGTACACTTTGTCTGTATCCAACTATGTAGTATGGTTCTCCTGCTTCAACGCTTGGTAGATGTTCTCCTCGGTGGATCTTATGTATCATTACTTTAAGGTCTATAGGTCTGCCTGTTTCAGGATCGATGTTTTGAGGAGTATGGCATAACTTACAGAGATTTGGGTCTATCCTTTCTCCTCCGTGTGCTCTGAGTTGGTCGTGACAACTGTTACAAGCATCTGGGGTCACTATCTCCCTAGTCACCGTAGGCTCTCCACCTGCTGGAACGAATGTTCTGAATACGTTTAGCACATACTTTCGACTCTCTCCAGCTTCTCCATCTCGAGATGCAGCAACACCTAGTACATGAGTTTCAGTAGCATCGTAGTCCGCAGGGAGAGCGGTATTGAACTTGTAGGTATATATTCCTGCACTGACCTCTGTGAACTCTCCTCCTGAATCATAATACGGCTGAGTAGTTTCAGCTAGGACAGGCTGACGTGTCTCACCGTTAAAGGTATACTCTCCACCTTCAGCTGTTCTAAAAGCATAGTTGAGATATGAAGTTAACCCACTCTCCGAGTCAACCTTAAGCGCCGCCAATAGGAACCTGGCCTCACGAATATCCTCCACCCTCAACGAAACACCATTCGCATCACTGATACTGAACGTAACAACAGGCATCCTATCACCAGGTATCTCCACATCCAGAATCTCGAACTGAAGCCCACCTCCAGCCAACACTGCACTAGGTCCTGGTGGACCCTGCTCACCTTGTGCTCCTCGAGGTCCGGCTGATCCTCGCTGGCCGACTAGTCCTTGTTCACCTTGTGGACCTTGAGGTCCTTGTGCTCCGGCTGATCCTTGTTCACCTGCTGCTCCTTGTGCGCCTGATGGGCCTTCTGGGCCTTCAGCTCCTCCTGGGCTATAGAAGATTCCTGCTCCTCCGAGAATTATTGCGATTATTGATAACACTAGGGGTAGCATGTATTTTGGTTCCATGGAATTCAGGTAGAATTTTAACGTGGTACTTATATAACGCTTATCTACGATAAGTATATACAATATTTAATTCAATAAATATCTATATAATGTAAGAAACGTCAACAACAGACTAGAGCCATTATTTTGCCTGTGCTATAAGATGACCTCTATCTTCTTTCCTTTCTTGATGAAATCTTTCGTCAACCTCATTAGGGCTGTTTCCAGCCGTACCGCATTTATGTTTCTCGACTCTGCGAATCTTTTGAGGTCTTTTATGCCAAGTTCATTCATACTCATTATCACCAGCTTCGTAGGCCTGGGATCGGCGCTGTCCTAGACTTGACGCATATCTCGGAGGAAGATGGAGACAGTTGTTTCTCCTATTCCTTTCCCGAGAGCCTTCAATCTACCTTTCAGATCTAAGTTGTCTCTTGACGAGTTGTAAAGCCTCTGTATGTCTGAGCCGTATTTTTTCTTAAGGTTGCTGAATACGTTAAGGAGTTTTGTGGCGGTGCTGAAGTCGTATCGGACATACCCTCCTTCGTCAAGCATGCGTACTAGCTTATCCCATCCTGCTTCCAGTATCTTTTCTACCGAAAGGACTTCGTATGCTTCGAATGTCACATAGGTCAATGTTGCAGAGTTTTCACGTATGGGTTTGGCGTACAGTATCGACGCTAGGAACCATTTTATGAACTCCTCGTTTCTACCTGAAGCTAAATCTATACCGAGCTTCTGGGAGTATGGTTCGCCGTATCTTTCGACGAACTCCTCTATCTTCAATCCACATACTGAAGCGCTATGGATCTATGTAAAAATATTCAAATCTCAGGCAGTTCATCTACTATCCTTTGATCTAGACGCCGCCTCTCTCTACTCCTTACGAATCGGTAGATCAGGCATCCCGTGCACCACGAAATCTAAGCCAAGTTCTGAAAGCTTCTCTCTGAACGGTACGCCTTCTTCACTCCATCCGCACGCCTTGTAATAGTCCGGCAGGATTCTATTCAAATCTACAGTCTGTCCTTTCAGAGCACCCCAGTCTAGGGGCTCGTGCCTCATCCGCCAGGGTAGGATGTCGTCTTTCGATGTGAAGCCTTCTCTGGTGTTGAACGCTCTGGTAAGGTTGTTTATTCTCTCCCCTACTCGTCTGAACTCTTCTTCACTGTATCCTGCTCCAGTGGCAGCGTTCACCATCCTGTAGATGTCTCTGTAGACGGAGACTGCGAAAGTCTGGAAACTGCAGACATTCACAGAATCTATCAGCGCCATCTTCTCCTGCCCTTTCTTCACCGCCAAGGGCTTATCCTCATACTTTCGGGGGTTGAGCCTTGGAGTTTCACCCAGATGCTCTCTCCCATACATCCAAGGTCTAAGATGACAAGCACCTCTGTCTGCAACAGCGTACGCCAAAGCTTGACCTATACCAGCGTTCGGGTGGTATCCCGGTATCTCCAACCCCTTCACGTGCATAGCGAACCTTTCGCTACCTTTACCTATTTCTTCAGAAGCACGTTTCACCCCGTTTACAACAAGCCGCCCCAACCTACCTTGAACCGTGCCTGCAGCGTGAACTGCCTCCATAAAGGCATCCTCATCTCCAAACCGCAGATCCACACCGTCCAGATCTTCAGTCGATACCAATCCTTTCTCATGGCATTCGGTGAGGAAGGCGATGCTGTTCCCTAGAGATATGGTATCTATACCGTAGAAGTCTGCGTAGTATGATGCAGCGGTTACGACCTCGCGGCTGGCTATGCAGTTGTTTGCACCTAGCATCGCTATGGTTTCATATTCAGGGCCCTTCGCGGTTATGCCGGTGTACTTGCCTTTGGAGACGGTTGCGAAGTGTGTGCACGATATTACGCATCGATGACAAGGCCTTGACTTTCTTCCGTCTTCCCACATCTCCTTCTTGAATGCTTCTCCAGAGAGTATGTCTACACCTGCGGGGAACCTTCCTTTCTGATAGTTTCCTGTAGGCCACCCTCCTGTCTCATTCACCTCCTCGGCTATAGCGTCGGTTCCTTCCAGCCTCAAATTATACATCGAAACTCTATCTTCAATTATTTTAGACAGACTCCTCTTCACTGCCGATTTGAAGGCCTCTGCATCACTTACTGCCACATCTCCAGACCCAACTACTGTTATAGCTTTCAGATTCTTGGAGCCCATAACGGCGCCGAGCCCCCCTCTACCTGCCGACCGTTCATCAGCCTGAATATTCGAGATGAGCCCCAGCCGCTCACCCGCAGGCCCTACAGAGAGCACCCTTGCAACTCTGCTTCGGGACTCCTTTTCTATGAGATACTTGGATACGTCGTGGGTGCCCATACCCCAGTAGAACTCTGCGCTCTTGAACGTGACATCGTGATCATGGATGCCTATGTAGGTAGGCTCCTCCGCTCTCCCTTCTATTATCATACCGTCTATCCCAGCGTATCGGAGCTCAGGGCCCCACCAACCGCCGCAGTGAGAGTCTGACCAAGTATTGCTGAGGGGAGACTTTGAGGCTACTGTGAACCTGTTCGGTAAAGGGGCAGAAGTTCCGGTCAAGGGGCCGGTTATGATCATAAGTTTGTTTTCGGGGCTTAATGGGTCTACTTTGGCTGGGAGTTCTCGAAATAGATAGTATGCAGCGATTCCTTTTCCACCCAGATAGTCCCGCGCTATCTTCGGATCTATCTCTTCGAAGGAGACTTCTTTTTTGGTAAGGTCTATTCGGAGGAGTGTCTTCAAACTATGATATGCGGGATGGATATCTGCTTTAAACTTTCGGAGCCTCTGAAGGTTCAACATATAACTCTGTAAGACGCTATAGATCTCTAGTGTAATGGAGCGTGTGTTGGATGGAGTTTCGTAGTCTTCTTCGAGATAGGCATTCAGTAAGGTCTTTTAGACCCGATGATGTAGAGCAAGAGAAGGTTCTGAGGATTCTGCAGGATGCTATACGTTCACCGAGCGCGGGGAATCTTCAGTCTTGGGAGTTTATGCTGGTCAGGAATGCGGATGTTAAGAAGCGTCTTGCAGAAGCGGCTTTAGATCAGGACTTTATCGCTGAGGCGCCAGTGGTATTAGTAGTCTGCGCAGATACAGGGAAGAGCGGTTGGAAGTATGGTGACCGTGGCAAGAACTTCTACTGCTTGTTAGATGTATCTATGGCATCTATGATTATCCTCCTCTCGGCGGCTGAAGAGGGGTTAGGCGCATGCTTTGTAGCGGCTTTTGACGATAGAGAGGTCTCAGAGATTCTGAGGCTTCCTGAACAGGTTCGCCCCATAGGGATAATCCCCATCGGCTATTCTGGTGAGATGCCTGAGATAACCAGCCGTATGCCTCTGGACAAGGTTTTACACATAGAAACATGGTAGCGAGACGCGGTTTCATTTCAATAGTTTAAGCAGGTCTCTACGTGAAGTCCGGTACAGTATCTCGCCTCCTCTTTTAACTAGGATTATTCTACTTGCAGGTACGGTTTCAAAATTATCGGACAGCTCAATAAACTCAGAGAGTGTAACCTCTTTAGCACTGTTGAATTCTCTATACGTCACCGCGTAGAGTTTCGAGTCGTCTGCGTGTAAAGCTCTGCTGAACACCTCTTCAAGTACGCCTTTCCTACGCTTCAAACCTGCCACATGAATGCCTCTAAGTTTACGTAAACGTATATAAATCCGCACTCCACGAGGAAGACCATCGATTATAGGTGAATATACATGTCGAGTTTAAATGCTAACAAAGACGTAGTATTCCTTCCATCAGATGAGATACCTACTTCATGGTACAACATCCTAGCTGACTTCCCAGAACCACCGCCACCCCCTCTAAACCCCGAGACTCTCCAGCCGATCATGGATCCTACAAAGGAGCCGCCTAAAGCTCCTCTCCTAAGCCTCTTCGGAGGCGAACTTGTTAAGCAAGAGGTTTCAACAGAGAGATTCATCAAGATACCTGACGAAGTTCTTGAAGCATACCTGCATCTACCGAGACCAACCCCCCTAGTGAGAGCAAAGCGTCTCGAAAGGTTCTTGAAAACCCCGGCAGAAATATACTACAAATGTGAATACCTCAGTCCACCGGGAAGCCACAAGCC
>JARPAQ010000008.1 GCA_029460375.1 Nitrososphaerota archaeon
ACCTGTGTGTTGTAGTTGACGCTGAAGAATGAAGTGAACCTATATGGTCCCACCACTTCTCTATGCAGCTCGTACCGTATCTCCCCACGCTCCATGGCGAGCTTCAGTATCTCCACCATACCCTCAGATCTGAACCAGTCGTTGAACTCGGGAACTATGAAGTTCCACGCCTTTCCAGTGTAAGCTTGACCTATCCTTATGAAACGAGCAGGAGTCATCCCAGCTGCATACCTGTTTCTCCCCGGTAAGCCATGCGGCGGAACTGAGCCGTCACTCTTCCCCAGAATCATATCTCTTGTGGAGTAGCTCTTGCCTGTCCCGGGTTCGCCGAATAGTGCGAGGTTGAAGCCTGTCCGCATGCCTATCGATCCTTTCTTGGATTCGCTTCGTATCGGTATATCCGCCAGCCCGTACTGCTGTGTTATGGATAGGAAGCTGTCAAAGTACAATACTGGGCCGAACATCTCCTTTATGTACTCCGCCAGAGCTGTTATAGAGAAACTCTTGCCGAACTTCACGGTCTCCTCAAGCCTATTTTTCAGGAGGTCGTTGAGGTAAATATCAAATTCCCTATCCATCTCTTCAATTCGCCTTCTCTCGGTTGTTAGATAATCTTCAGTTTTTTCGGCAGCCTTTTCTCCACCGATCGGAGTGAGTGTAGTTGTGAGAGGGTATAGCGGCAGCTCGCCTCGAACTTCAGCCTGTACCTGAGGAATGATCTCTTCTGGGATGCCCCACTCGATATACCGTTCACCTCTGTATGTCGGCACAATCAAGCCTTCCTGCGACAGTTCTTCCAAAAGTTTCGAGAAATCATATTTCCTGCGCCGTAAAGATACCTGCTGCCCTATGTCATGTATATTCAATCCTGATGTTGACCGAGAAATGATATCTACGATTTCTTTAGCAGCATCACCATGCTTCTTCAAGAACGCGTTAAGGCTGATTCTGAGAGGCTCCCATGAACCTTTCAATGATAGCCTACCGTGCTCGAATGTATATCTAACCCCTCTAAAACGCACCCATCTCCAGGGAGAGAACTTCTTGAAGACTTCTTTTAGCTGCTCGTCGTTCAGGTTCGAGGCCAACTCATACAGCGCCTTATCTATATCCATACTCCACCCGCTATACACCTCTTTGAAGTAGGGTATCTCGAGGCTTAGACCTATTTCGAAGAGTCTAGGCGGTGAAAAGCACTTCTCTAACAGTATTCTTCGTTCAAATATCTCTCCGTCATTCGCCGGCAAAGTCTCACCTCCAGTGGCCTCTCTGGCGCTTTATCTTAGATGTTTCACTTCTGCTCAAAAGTCCTCTTTCCACAAGTTCTCTAAACCCCTCGTCAAGTATATCTGAAAAACGCTCGTTAGTAAGAATATTGAGTTTGGCAGATTCCTTATCTACATTCGCGGCAAACGCGGCGTCCGAAGATAGTTTGCTTGTTATGTCGCCGCCTATGAGATTGGAGAGTTCTTTTGAGAATGGTTTGAGCATATCCGACAGCCTCCCGTCAAGACCCACTAGCCTTCGTTTTACAGCGGATAGAGTTGTTTTACTGATATCTACTTTTACGGGAGAGATAATTTCGTAACGCACTTCGTTTTTACTTGTGTAGCGAGTCAGGTAGAAGGGTAGGTATATTGCTAGTGGCCCCTCGATCTTTATTGGTGCCGCCACATCTTCAAGGGTCTCTATCTCGAGCTTCTTGTTTTCGGCCTGTTTAGCGATGTCCCGAGTTATCTTGGCCGTATATTCCTCCAGTCTAGCGATACTTTCTTTCAGAGCTTTGATATCTTGGTCACGTCTATTCTCGATATCCGTTATCTTCTGCCGCTCAAAACGTATATCCTCAGCGTAGCGATTTTTTATCTCACCAACTTCAGTGGCAAACTGTGACATTAACTTCTCCATCTTCTTCTTACATCTTCTTAGATCGCTTTCAAGGCCAGATATTTCCCGTCTGCATTTAGTGAGCTCCTTACCCCAGAACCTTGCGCCATGAGTATCGCCTCTACTTTTCTTCCGCTCCTTCTCCCTCTCAAACCGAGCCTCCTGCTGCATCCGTCTCCTTAACTCGTTCTCCAGCTTAGTTTTTGTCCTAGAGAGAGCTGAAAGCTCTCTTCTACGAGATTTTTCTATCTGCCTGATAGCGGTGTCTCTCTCCCTCTCGAGCTTCTTTACAACCTTTCGGATAGAAGGCATATTTTCTTCTATCTCTTTATCAGCACTCTCCTCTACGAGATTCAGCTCCACTTCGATCTTTGAGGTATGCTTATCGAGCTCTCTGTCCAGAATTTTAGTGACAGATGAAAGGTTGTCCAAGTCTATCTGCATATTGCGCCATAACTCCTCGAATCTCTCCACACTCTGCTTCCTCTTCTCTTCATCCACTGAGACTGGTATCAGCCCTTCAGCAACCTTCTCCATTACTTGCTGCTTTTTGGCTTCACCAAGGAGTTCGGAAGCAAGTTTATTATTCGAGATGAACTCACCAAAATCGATAGTTCTTACCTTCGAGTATTTTGCAAAGAGCTTGGTATTCTCTGCCAGAAATTCAGTGTACTCGCTTCGGTCACTTGAGGTTCGTCTAACCTCCCCGAGGAATCTATGAAAATCTAGCGTGACACCGTACTTCAAACCAGTTCCCGCAGAGGGAAAGGGCTTCAGCAGAAGCGTTCCATTTCGCCACTGATATGCATAAACTGGGTAACGAAGCATAGCGACGCACTTTAACTGCTCCTCGACTCCTGAAAGGAATCCCTTCCGCCTCCTGCCTGTCTCAGAGAAGCCGATTATCGCCGCTGATTCAGCATCTTGGCTGAGATACTCTGGCGCTGTTGAAGAGTAGTGAAAGTATGGAAGGGCTACGGCTTTCAGAGGCATCCCTCTATTGATTCTACGGGTCGAGCTATTTATGTAGCATCTTGGCTTGTCTTTGAAATCTCGCTCTGAATCCTTTCCGCAACATCGCTCACACTTCTATCGTCTATGCTAGGGCGTCTCCCTATGATGGAATGAATAGTGCATCCTCCATCTCCTCCTGATCTGGGCACAATGTGAATGTGGACGTGTGGAACCACCTGTCCAGCTTCAGGGCCGTCGTTTATCCCTATTGTACTAGCTTCTGCGTCTACGGAGCGTAGAATAGGGCCGATGATTCTCTGTACTGTGGCGAAGAGTGATTTGGCGTCTTCACTGTCTAGCTCTTCCACCCTTGCTGTATGTGTCTTCGGTATGACGAGAGTATGTCCATTGGTGAGCGGGTGCCGATCTAGCATTGCGAGTGTTTTTCCGTCTTCAAATAGCTTATAGCTGGGGATTTCGCCTTTAACTATCTTGCAGAAAACGCAGTCTTCACGCATCATTTCATAGGAATTTCCGTGTGCAGGTATTACAACTTTTCTCTGTAATGACTCCTCTGCGTTGAAGCGTACTTTCTAAAGGGGTGGAGGGATTCTGTGAGTTTCGCCCACTTCAGCCTGATGTAAATAGGTAGAATTGAAA
>JARPAQ010000083.1 GCA_029460375.1 Nitrososphaerota archaeon
ACCTCTACACAGATTTACCAAAAGGACAATAGGTATTCTCGGTTCAACACCCATCCATTTCCAGAAATAAATGGAATCTCCTTCTGTTTAGCAAAATATCTAAGACTATGCGGGCCTTTTTTAGAACTTATCTGTAGAGATGCGCTCGAGTTCCAGCTCAAAACTTGAGTTCTGAGTTCGCAGTAGGTAGCTCATATGCCTCCAACTTGGAGAGTAGGTTCGGGCCTATCTTTCTATTGCGCGGTTAGAGCTGTTGATTTATGTTATGGGCTGTGTCAAGAAATTTTGGATATAGCTACATCAGGTTGTATTCTATCGATCTTCTTAATATTATCAAAATCACTATCATAGGAGACGAATCCTACAGCTCCAGCTTTTTGAGCACTGCTTGCGTGAATGCAGTCTCTAGGCTTAAGGCCATATCTATTTACGAGATCTTGGGCTCCAGAGAGTATAGATCTGTCAACAGATATCATAGTCAAGTTCGGCAGCTCAAGAAGCATCCTTCCCTGTCTCCCCGCCGTTTCAACATCGAAGACTCTCCGAACAACCCAGACGACTTCATCCCACGTCAGAGTGGATGTGCAAGCTCGGATCCTGCCATTAGCCATATGCTTTAGAAGAGATATAGATGATCGGGCTTTTTCTATCTTTGAAGGATCATACAGTGCAGAGTAGATGAATATGTTACTGTCAACGTAGTACAGTTCTCTGCTCGACCTCTTCTTCGAGAATCTGCTTTATACCTATCTCTCTAGCCAGCTTTCTCTTCACGACAGAAGCATAGTCATCGACAGCCTTATCGGCAGGCTTCTGAGGTCTCACGATCAACACGCCTTCCTTCACCTCCATAACGACGTTTGAGCCCCGCTTGATCCCCAAAAACTCTCGTGCATCCTTAGGTATTACTATCTGCCCTTTTGGCCCCACCTTTCTCTTAACAAACATTCCAACTATCAGTTACACTTAGTTATACTTAAGGTTTAACCAGAAGAAGGCGACTTAAAGCCTTGAGAGAATGGCAAGCATCAGAACGAAGGCTATCATATTTCCGGTCTGCTGGAAACCAATTTTTCTGATCACCTTGATCTTGAAGTCTGGATATACTTCAAGCACGTTTAATCTCTTCAGATAAAGCCACATGAAGAGCAGAGGCGCCAAAGACAGAAGGATAGCGAGATGCAGCACGCCGGATGAGAATAGCAGTAAAGATTCTACGATAAAGACAGTCAGACCTAGGAGAACTATGTGTGAAGATGAAGACTCTTTTCCCTGAAGTAACCCCTGAACCTTCCCCTGAATCAGAGTAATGCTGACAACAGTATATGTCAACAAGAGCAGCCAGACGGCTAGAATCTTCATAGTTACTGTTCCAAGCATAATGATGTATCCTAACGGCATGATGAGCGTCAAACCACCCGACATAATTGGTAGGAACAGTCGGTTACGCTGAATACGTATAAGCTTTGGCGAAAGTCTGGTGAGCTGCGCGGTCAAAAGTAGTATTGCTAGAGAAACCCCGAGAAAGATGAAGAAGCGTATAGGCGGAGGAAAAGCGGGTAAAGTCAAGACTGCCGTTAGAATGGATGAAAGCCAGATTACAGTGGCCCCATGCTCTCTAGGTAGTATCTTCACATTACATAGGAGTGAATTTTAGTTTAAATCTCTTGAGTTTATGAGATTCGGCTTTATCGGGTATGCTGCTTTATTATACCCCTATCTCCTCGGTTTGTCTGCGTAGCTGAGGGGTGGAGATTTCGGGGAAGAGCTGTTTCATCCGTTTCTCAGCTAGGGTGGAAGCATCTGAGAGTATCTTATTCGCCTCTTCGTTTGTGGTCTCCGTGTTCATGTAAGTGTTGCCGCTGAGTTCTCCAGCATCTATCAGAATATCGCCCAGTATGTTGTTTATCTCACTTATTTCACCGTGGGCTTCAGGTATTATGTATGAGAGGTTTGAACCGACATTCTTGACTACCGAAATAGCTGGGGAGAGAACTGTGACGGCGTCACCAAGGTCGCGCACAGTATTCAGCCTCAACGTCACCTGCTGGAGGGCAAGGTTGGCTTGGGTTACAAGTTTTCCGAGCTTCCTGACTTCTGAAAGTTCGTTTGCATAAACGGAGGCTTGCTGGGGATCTTTCCTCTGTAACGCCATAACTACCTTGCGGAAGATGTAGGAGTCTCTTTCAGTGATTCTGGATAAGGCTAGGTCTATCTTGTTCATCTGGATCTTGATCTTCCTTTCAGCCTCCGCTATCCTAGATTTAAGCGGCTTTGACGATGTTATTCTGTCCCTCACTTTGGATAGTAAAGGCTGGTCGTCTCTACGCCACCGTTTTGCAAAACCGCGCATAATTCTTCAACGGCGAAAAAATCTATTACATACCATGGCGAATAAGAATAGACAAGGCACCTAACGAAGCTTGTCAACCTTCAAACACATAAGGCGCTCAGATTCAGTATATATCGCAGGGAATAACGGTTGAAGAACAGAACCCTTGGCGGCGTCGGTCTGAATATACTGCTCCTCGGGCTTGTCAGCCTACTGACCGATACCAGCAGCGAGATGGTTATGCCGATACTTCCGCTGTTCATCACCTCCTTAGGAGGAGGTGTCTTGGCTGTGGGTCTTATCGGTGGGTTGGGTGATGGTGTAGCGAGTATACTTCAGGTCTTTGCGGGTTACTGGTCAGATGTTAGGGGGAGGCGTAAGCCTTTCGTCTTCTTGGGGTATGCTATGTCGTCGGTCTTTAA
>JARPAQ010000084.1 GCA_029460375.1 Nitrososphaerota archaeon
ACCTATAGACGGTATCCTATACCCCTTCTTTGTAGGTTCATCTTCACCCACCACTTCAGGTATCCCTACTAACACAAATCTTTCATCAACTACCATATACCTCAGATCATTCACCAATGCGCAGTTATTGTAACGAATGTCTGCACCAACAGCCGCATACCGATACCCTATGTATAGCCTATCTGGAAACTTCGGTATCAGAAAACTAACCTTGGCACCATTCTTTGTCAGCTCACGTATACTCTTGATTATAGTGTCGACAGTCTGCTCCTCGCTCTCTCCCGGCTTGCTACCTGTAATACAGCCAACGACAGATTTCTTCGCCTCTTGGAAGGCGTTTATCACTTCAGAAAAGTACTCCTGTCGTGTCAAGATCTTTGTAGTCTTGCTCATCTCTTTTATCAGGTTCTTATGGATCCTGTCCTCTCTTAGATGGAACGTGAGCAGGAGCACCGTGAAGATGAGCAGTATCAGCTCAACTATGAGGAGTGAAGACTCTACAGTTATCACAAGGATTGATTATGACGTTTAGACTTAAAAAAGGTTCACTGCACCTTTTCCGCTATTCTGAGTCGTAGCTTTTCTAAAATTATATGCTGGAAACTTTACTGTACCAAAACCCTTTTCTCTTAGTTTTTTCTATTTTTATAGTAGACATTAGATGAACGGTAAAAATATACTAGTTGGAATAATACTTCTTGCAATCATATTCTCCTCTGGCTTAGTTGCTGGACAGTTTGTAGAATTTAGGTTGAAGGACGAACCCGTGACTACATCGATAAAGACTGTTACCATTACAACCATAGTGGCCACCAAGACGGTGACATCAACCATTGCAACTGAAGAAGGCTCATTAACTCCTACAGAACTCTTTGAAAGTGTTGAGGACTCGGTAGTCTCCATATTTGTAATACTTCCAGACGGATCGGCTCAAGGCTCAGGTTTTGTCTTTGATAATCAAGGACACATCGTAACCAACAACCATGTGGTCGAAGGTGCTATCAGCATATCGGTAACCTTTCTCGATGGAACATCGGTAGAAGCGGAACTTATAGGTCGAGATGTCTACAGCGACCTAGCGGTCATAAAGGTGGAAAGCACCTCCAAGACCCTGAAGCCAATTTCTCTTGGAAACTCAAGCGCCCTTAAAGTAGGAGAGCAAGTAGCGGCCATCGGAAACCCGTTCGGTCTAAGCGGCTCTATGACGCTGGGCATAGTTAGCCAGCTTGGCCGAAGTAGTCAGATAGTGGGAGGATACTCCTTGATTGACCTCATTCAGATTGATGCAGCTGTGAATCCTGGGAACTCAGGTGGCCCGCTTCTAAATATGATGAGCGAGGTGGTGGGTGTCAACACTCTGATATTATCCAGATCAGGTGCGTCGGAGGGGGTTGGTCTGGCTATTCCTTCAAATATGATAAACCGGGTCGCTAATTCTCTCATAGAGACAGGTTCGTATAAGCATCCGTGGGTCGGGATTCAAGGTACCGATGTAACTCCGGGAATAGCTGAGGCTATGAATCTACCTGAAGCGAAAGGCTTCCTCATCATACAAGTGTTACCGGGTAGTCCTGCTGAGAAGGCTGGATTAAGGGGCGGAGATAGGGAGGTGAGTATCGATGGGTTGACGCTGGTGGTCGGTGGAGACGTCATCACAGGAGTGGATGACATAGATGCACGTCAGCTGAATGAACTGCTTCTCTACACTGAGCGGTACAAGAGTCCTGGTGACATGTTGACTTTCAAAGTCTTTAGAGACGGCGAGGTTCAGTCTATCGATCTGGTGTTGGGTGAAAGGCCTCCTCCAGGCTGATGCGCGGCTGGAGGTTTTCATCTGAATAGATGGTAACTTCTAGTTACTATCTAAAGTAGATAATGCTTTAATAGGGAGTGTTCTTAGATCATATAGAATGTTCAAAGATTCTTCAGAAGTAGATAGGGTTCTGGACATACTTGGAAACGAGACTAGGCGCAGAATTTTGCATCTGCTTGCAGAAGAACCGCATTACTTTATTCAGATTTCCAGAGATCTTAGGGTAAGTCAGCAGGCTGTCCTGAAGCATCTGGAACTTCTTGAAAGCCTTGGGCTTGTCAGTTCTTTTAGGGTGAAGAGTGATTTAGCGGCTCCTGATAGGAAGTATTATCGTCTGAGTAGGTCTCTTTATCTGTCGATAGGGATTACTGAAGATAATGTGAATATTCAAATGAGGGATATAGGTCAGAATCAGATTGAAGCTAAGAAAGGGTTCCGAGGCTTGATGCTTAATGATGAGGTTAAGCAGTCGGATGAAGATGAGGAGAGTGTTAGCGGTCTTTTGAAGTCTTCTCATGATTTGTTGAAGAATATTGATGAGAGGATAGGTGAGATTGAACGGCACAAGGTTTCGCTTTTGAAGCTTAAGCAGAATGTTATGAAGAGAATTCATGATTCTATACGTTCTAATTTTGACAGTGTTTTGGAGCGTAGTGTTCTTTATTCTCTTGTGGCTTCTGATGCTCCTTTGGATGTGGAGTTCTTGTCTGAACAGTTTAATGTGCGTGAGAGGGAGATTGAGAGGTGTATTGAGGGTTTGAAGCGGCGTCTGACTCTGCCTTTTGAGTGATGTTTTACACAATACTTAAATACCTTTAGTTACTAACTAAATGTGACTAACTATGAAACTAAGAACAGAAACACCACAAACC
>JARPAQ010000009.1 GCA_029460375.1 Nitrososphaerota archaeon
ACGATCTAAGCGCTGTATGTCTCCGATACTTTTCGGTCTACGGTCCTCGAGGCAGACCTGATCAGGTGTTCTACAAATTCGCTGAAAGCATATCGAAGGGTAAGGCGCCGATTATCTTCGGAGATGGTAGTCAGACTAGAGATTTCACATATATTTCTGATGTGGTGGATGCGAACATACTTGCAGCTGAAGTGGATATGGCGGATGGTGAGGTCTTCAATATAGGCTTCGGGTCTGAACTGAGTATCAACGATGCTGCGAGAAAGGTCAGAGAGCGGCTCCAAGTAGATATTGAGCCGGTGTATAAACCATCGTATAAAGGAGATTTTCCTCGAACTCTGGCTGACAATAGTAGGGCTCAGAAAATCTTGGGTTGGACGCCGCGTGTCGACATTGATGAAGGGTTAGATAGGTTCGCGGATTGGTTCAAAGCCGAAAAAGACCTAGTAAAAAAGCAGTAGATTCAAGTGAAGGGCGTAAAACGGAAGACTTGGAGGAATTTTGTGAAGCTCTGTAATAAGTTAGATATGTCTAGTAAGGAAGTGGAGGAACTTGTTTCGAAGAGAGGAGAGTATGTTGCGGGCGAGTTTATACTACGTGTCGAAAACGATGTTAGTAGAGATGATCGAAAGCTTCCATTGGTCTCCCTCTGGAAGGACGGTAGCTGCTGCTACAAGGCTACTGTAAACCCCTACCTCTACGAATCTCTAGATATCGAGTCTTAAGTGTCTGATAGCCCCCGATGAGTACCTACACTTTGTATCAAGACTGAGACATATGCAAAAGGCAATTCAGGATCAAGTTAGTGAAACCTCGGCTAAACAGGAGTTAGAGCGCCTTAGGCTGCAGCTCTGGAGGGCGAGAAACAGGCATTCAAGACGTTTGGGAGGTGTGATGCTTCTTCTTAGCGCTACTCTCCTAGTTATCGCATACTTTACGCGGTACATAGCCTTCGAAGTCACTGCTATACTTTCTCTCCTTTTAGGAACTATTCTCTTGGTGAGTCAGCTGGAGCCTCTTGTAAAGCTTCGACCAGCGAGCCAAGCTATTCTACCGCTGATTCAGATATTTATTGATCTTAAACGTGTCTTCAACGCGTCTGGCAAGGGAATATTCATACCTTGTAAAACAGGAGAAGTGAAGCTTCTTCTGCCGGTAAAGAGTAGAATCGACCAGTCTGTGATATTAAAGATAGCCGATGAAGGCGCGGTTGCCCATAGTGATGGTCTTGTCCTCCCTTCACTTGGTCAAGGCCTATCTCAACTGTATGAAGAGGAGCTCAGTGAGGTTCGTGGGACGGAGTTGAGCTACATAATGGAATGGTTGCCTCGCGTGATTGTTGATGGGCTTGGCCTCTGTGAAAAAGTGGAGATGATTATGGTTGATGAAGAAATTCACACCATCCTCACAAAACCCTTCATAAGAGACATCTGCCAACGTAGTGATATCAAGAAGCCTATGTGTTACTCCACAGGCTGCCCTCTAACTGCATCCATAGCCGACACCTTAGCCGTATCTAATGGGAGACCTGTTTGTCACATTGAGTGTCGTTATGATCCAGTTAGGCAAAACGCATATGCTGTACATAAGTTTGACAGCCAAGTAAAGATGATATCCTAGTTGGGCAAGGTTGTCTTAGGGAAGATAGTCTTCATCGCACTTGCTACGGTAGTTCTTTTCAGCGATGACTTTGCCTCTTTTGTGTCTAGGGCTGCATCGTATGAGTGGTTGGGCTATTCTCTGGTCACTCCTCTTGCACTTGCCTTTGCGGTCTTCACTTTAAGGCGGCGTCTTGTGTTGCTGGATAAGATGGGGTCAGGTAGCGCAGTTGGTGTGCTCTTCTTGGCGGTATCTTTGGTCCTCTATGCGGTGAGTTCATATCCAGCCGGGTTTTTCTGGCTTCGCTCCGTAGCTTTGGTTGGCTTCATTATGGGTTTGACTGTTTTGCTCTTCAGCCAGTCTTTGGTCAGGATACTTGCGGTACCGCTCTTAACAATCGGTCTGGTTGCTTCACCTATTTTGGAGGCCAGCACAGCCACCTTTCTAGCCTTGTTGCTCTTTGGTGCTTCGGTTCTGGTCACTATGCGTGGGAGATGGGTGGGGAAAGCTCCTGTAGGGTTGGCTCTGCTCATCCCTGTCTCTTTGCTCCTCTTCGGGTATGGGCTCCCGTTGCTATCTGTATTGATGGAGGGTGTGGTGTTGGCTTTAGCTTTCTTTTTGGGGAAGCGTGGTGCGGCAAAGATAGTTGTTGATTCTTGCTCTTCTTGTGTGGGGACTGTGTATCAAGGTGTCGAGTTCTGTATTCGGTGTGGTCGTGCCCTCACGGTTCCGAAGGGTCATCGCCTACGAAGAGATATCGTGGTGATGCTCAGCATCTCCATCCTGCTGGTTACAGCTGGCCGTTTTCATATACCGGTTTTCACTTCGTATGAGGCGGAGCCTACAGTGTGGGGTATTTCTCTATATGGATATGAGGATGAAGGGCTCTTTAATCCTCCCGACTCTTTTAGTGCCACGGTTGTGGAGAACTCGAACTCCACTTCATATCTCATTGAAGGCCATGGTGTAAACGCTACCTTGAAGATCTTTGAAAGCGAAGACTCTTTTACGCAGGAGCTACGAAACATTCAAGCGGGTCGAAAGGTAGTTACTAGAGAACCGGTTGGAAGCTTTCCTTCAGCTAGATATCTCCTTCTGGACAGGCAGGGGGAGACTACATCCGTCGTCTACTGGTCTACTCAACCTTACTTTATGTCTCCAGACGGATTCGTCCCTATAGATCTAGGCATTATGGTTGAGAGTACAGGTAACTTGACACTTGCCCGTAGCTTTCTAGAAGGTATCGTCGAAGAAGTCGCTAGCAGATGGTCTGCGGCTGGATGGTTGTCTGACAACCTCTGGAGGTCTTGGCAGATATACATACGTTTGAGCGACTACCTGCCGATTATCCCGGCAGGGGTTCTATTC
>JARPAQ010000085.1 GCA_029460375.1 Nitrososphaerota archaeon
AGGAGTTCACGAGAAGTACCATCTTCTAGTAGAAGAGCTAGAAGCCAAGCTAAACCTAAACTAAACCAGTGTGCACCTACTGAAGCCAAGAAAACCTTCACCCTTATAGATACTATTGCTTTTTACAGAGATAGCTAGCTTTTGACAGAAACTTTAAGAGCAGTAATAATACCTATTCAGAGAGTGATGCCCCAATCTTGAAGACCATCGCGATCCTGGGCGGAGGAATTGGAGGGCTTGTCGCAGCAAATATACTCAGAGACAAACTGGGAGATAGAGTAGATATCAAGCTCGTAGAGCGTAAGAGGAACTTCCAGTTCTCCCCATCATACCCTTGGATGATGATAGGCTCGAGGGAGCCGGAGCAGGTTCAGCGTAACCTAGACCTGTTAGAGAAGAAGGGGATCAGAGTACAGCACTCGGAAGTCAGGAGCATTGAACTGGATGAACAAGCAGTCAAGACGAGCGGCCCTGAAATACAGTACGATTACCTCATCATAGCTCTCGGCGCAGAATATGCCCAGGAGCAGATACCCGGCCTCGCTGAGAACTCTTACCACATCTATGACCTAGACGCCACCCTGAAGTTTAAGAAAGCCGTGGAAGACTTCTCCGGAGGCACCATCGCCGTAGGAATTTCACGCCTCCCGTTCAAGTGCCCCGCGGCTCCCTACGAAGTCGCGCTCCTCTTGGACTACCACCTCAAGAAGAGAGGGATAGACCGGGCCAAGATCAATTTCTTCACACCGGAAGGGATGCCTCTTCCAGCAGCAGGGGCAGATATCGGTGGAAGAGCCCTTGAATTCCTGAAGTCTAGAGATATTGAGTGCAGCTTCAAAGCAAAGTTGAAAGAGGTCAAGACTAGTGAAGTTCATTTTGAAGATGGCAGTACCACCTCCTTCGATCTACTGTTCTGCGTCCCTCCTCACATTCCACCTGAGCCGGTTGTGAAAGCCGGCCTGATAGATCAGACGAGATGGATACCAGTTGACCCTAAGACACTCAGAACCAAGCATGAGAACGTATACGCTGTAGGTGATGTTACTTCTGTACCGACTCCCTCAGGCTATGTCCCCTACCTACCCAAGGCAGGTGTCTTTGCTCATGGACAGGCTGAATTAGTGGCCCACAATATAGCTACCGAGATAAAGGGCAGGGGAAATGAAAAGTCTTGGGATGGGCATGGATCGTGCTTCCTTGAGGTGGGATATGGGCAGGCTGCCTACGTAAAGGGAGGGTGGTTCACCAAACCACGCCCTTCAATAAAGTTCTATAAGCCGAGTCGTATATGGCATATGCAGAAATTTCTATTCGAGAAGTACTGGATGCGCCACTGGTTCTGATAACAAAGTCGATGTGGATAACAGCAGTTCAAACAATATGATGCTGTTGGCTTCTAAACATGATGATACTACACTGGAATTCTCTAGAAAAGAGAGCACAGCAAATCATATGCTATCCATCCTTTGAAGCCGCCACAGATCGTTAAGGAGAGATATCAGAGCACGGGTTAATTCTGATGCGCTATACCCCTATATGAAAAGGCTTATGAAATGGGTCGAACGTCTTGAACACGTTTGAAGTACCTTCTTGTAATTGGGGACGGTATGTCCGATGAAGGGTTGAAGGAGCTGGGCGGCAGAACACCTCTACAGGTAGCCAAGCATCCTAATATGGATCTCCTAGCTTCAAAAGGTGTAACCGGCCTCCTCAAGACGATACCCCCTGAAAGTAACCCAGGAACCGAGGTGGCCTTTATGTCCATATTCGGCAACGACCCCCGAAGTTTCAACCCTGGTAGAGGCCCCCTCGAAGCAGCAGGCATCGGTGTAGACCTTAGTGAAAACGACTTGGCCCTACGATGCAATCTCGTGACGATATCGGACGGAGTCCTTAAAGATCATTCAGCGGGACACATAACCACTGAAGAAGCAAGAGACCTCCTTCAATCCGTAAAAGAGCATTATGAAGAGCCTGGGCAGATAGAGTTTCATTCTGGGGTGGGCTACAGGCATCTCCTTGTTCTGCGGGGTAAGAAGTACTCCGACAAAATAGTTAGCACACCGCCACACGACTTTCTTAACACACCTGTTGAAGAGATTCTTGTAGAGGCTCTAAGTGAAGAGGGTAGATTAACCGCGGAGATGCTGAACAAAATGATACTGGGCTCTGAAAAGTTCCTCAATGACCATCCGGTGAATAGAGCTAGAATCGAGTCGGGTGATAATCCTGGGAATATGATATGGCCTTGGGGTCAGGGATACCGACCTAACATCCGAACACTGGAAGAAACCTACGGAGTCACGAGCGCCGCTATCTCTGCAGTGGATATAGTCAACGGTATTGGGCGATACCTCGGTATGGATATAGTTGAGGTGCCAGGTGCAACGGGATACTACGACACCAACTATGAAGGAAAAGCCGACTACGCCTTAAAGAGCCTGAAAGACCACGACCTTGTCCTAGTTCACGTAGAGGCTCCTGACGAGGCGAGCCACGCAGGTGACTGCAAACTCAAGGTGAAGACTATAGAAGACCTTGACAGGAGGCTTTTAGGAAGGATTCTGCAGGGGCTTGAAGAAGATTACG
>JARPAQ010000086.1 GCA_029460375.1 Nitrososphaerota archaeon
CGGAAGAACATCGAGAGTTGTAATTAACCGGATATTGATGAAGAATAAATTCCCGATGTTTTACATAGAATTAAGAGATAAAATCAAATATTATGAAGTGGTTGAAGAAGGAGATAAAGGCAATGATGAAGCAATAATACATTACATTGCCAAAGTGCTGATGGAACAGCACACTTTTAAGTCAAGAGAAAATTAAACAACAATAGTATATAGCGGGTTCGAATGCTGGTTTGAATATCTTACACAGCATAATCTTCCGCCATCTATCAGTGCTCTATCCTTTGGTTTTGACAACAGATCTAGAAACGAAGCGCGGTAACATCAAGAAGATCAAAAGTCCAACTAGGGGAACAACTCCTGCGGTCTGAAATGCTGTAACATATCCAAAATTCTCTATAACCAGACCCTCAATCGCGGGCCCAATTCCTAATCCCAAATAGATGGCCATATTGAAGAACCCCATCGCAAATCCTCTGTTCTCTTTAGGCACCTGCTCTGCTATTGTTATCAGCATAAGCACCACCCCTATGCCGGTGGACAATCCGACAAAAACTGCTACCAGAACAAGCGGCTCGAAACTGGACGATAAGCTCAAGACAAAGAGACCGATGAAACTCATAAACATACCGATCGAAACCACCAATGTTCTATTCTTGATTTTACTTGAGAGTTCCCCCACAATAGGTCGTCCTACCATATTCATCATCCCCTGAACCGCGAAGATAACCCCGATAGCGGCGAAGGACAACTCCCTAGCGTAAATTGGAGCGAATGAAGAAAAGACACTGTTGGCGAATTGAAGAGAGAATATGCCTATAAGCGAAGACAAGATAAGAGGATTCCTAAGAATAATTTTACCGGTCCCCCTGACATCCACCTTACTGACGTCTGAACGGATTTTAGGAAGAAAAACCCTTGAAAGAACCACACTCCCCAACACAATTAAAGCTGAGGCACTAAAGACAAAGTCAACACCAAACAAGGTTGCCAAAATACCTCCTACAGCAGGACCCAATGAAAGAGCAGTCTGCCGAGCAGCCTGAGTCCACGCAATAGCTCTAGAAACCTGCTTCGACTGAGCAATATCAATGGAGTAAGCGGCAGTTGCGGTGCTGTAACCAGCCTGCCCCATACCTGCAAACGCATATACAAACATTATTAGGAATACAGTGTATGCGTATGGCAAGGCTGCAAAACCTACCGCTGCCGCAAGGCCTCCTAGAACGATGGTGGTCCGTTTACCTACTCTGTCAGAGAGCGATCCGGATGGGACAGAGAGCAGAGCTTGAGCCAGCCAATTCAGGAAGATGATGAAACCGATATCAGCTTCCCCTCCTCCTCGTAGCTCTATGTATCGGGGTAGGACAGGTCGAAACTGAACTTGAGCGGCGTAGAGCAGAAAGATGATTGTTGACAATGTAAATAGGTTTTGAGAGAATTTATTGGGGGCCTTATTACGCAAGTTCACTAAAAATTACACAGCCAACACATTATATCCTTTTATGATGCTGCTTAGCTAAACACCTGAGCACTAGGACTAAAGATACTGATTTACAGGCTGTCTGTAGTGTTCAGGGTATCATTCTTTTTACTCCGTATCGCTTCAATAATCCTTAAACTAAGATTGTGTGAATTGGAAATCTCAATTTCCTAGCTCAGGTTGTTTTGGCCCAAAATACGGAGTGTGGCATAGATAGCACAAGCTTTTGGTTGTGGCTCTCGGTACACCTAACCGAAACTCATGCTCCAAATGGCAACTTATACAATCTTTCTTGCCTACATGAGGCGACTTTTGATGTGCATCTATTTGAGTTATGACTCCGGCCCAGTCCCATAGGAATTTAGTCTTGTTAGTAAGATCATAATCTTCATGACAATAAAGGCAGGTATCGTCTTTTATCACTACTGGCGCATGGCAGTCCATGCAGGTTACGTTCTCTTCTCCGTGGACAGATGTCTTCCATCCTTCATAATACGGCTCTTCGTAATGGCAGCTTGCACAAGCTTCCGAATCAAGGCGGTAGACTGCTCCTCCTACAGATAGAGATGTAGAGAAAGCTATGGCCATGGCGACTACACCGACTATAATAGCGATTGCCCCGATTAATACACGCATCGATAACAGAGAAACCATCAGCGTACACCATTAGGTATATTGAGTATCAATTTTAATGTACACCTAACGCAGTACCATACGTTTTGAATGATATAAGAATGTTAATGTAGATAGGTTCTCCTAGATATTCCTTCAGCTTGGAAAATGTTATAACATAACTATTCTTACGTATACCATATGGTAACGCCTATTTCACTGCAGGTTCTGGCTGTTCCTTTTAGGTTAGACGACCTTTCTATTCTCGTGATAATCTTCGCCGTAATATTCTCCGTTGCTGCACATTTCCTGAGGGAGATAATTCTTGGTAGACGAGGTAAACGGTGGGACATGGTGTTTGAGAAGGCGCAGCGTTATGATGCGGTTCAGATATTCGTTCACTGGTTCTTCCTCGTAGGTTTAGCTGTGTTGTTCATCACCGGGTTTATCATCTTCAAGATGGATTACTTTCTCTCTGTATACCCTCAGTTGAGTGCAGTGGGGCTCAGAAATCTTGTGGCATATCACTGGTACTTTGTGGTCATACTCTTCGCGTTGACAATATTTCACGTAGTTTATGACACGATTATTATACGTAAGTTTCAGGAGGTTAATATCACTCGGCTAGATCTTAGGAATTTCATAAAGATAGCTAGAAACTTCTTCGGAATCACGAGGAATTATCCGAAGCTGGAGAAGTACCATCCTATGCAGAAGATGTTACACTGGGTTATGGCTGTAGTGTTCTTTCTTCTGGGCTTCACTGGTCTAACGATATGGAGCCCTTTTCTGGATTTTGTAAGGGCTATAGGGTTGGGCTCCTTTGAAGAGTGGCTGTATATCGTTAACAGCAGATACCTTCATGACTTGCTTACGTTCCTCTTCGTGGCACTTATGATTGGGCACTTCTACTTTAGCGTCCTCATCCCTGCCAACTGGAAGGTCTTCAGAGGAATGACCCGTGGCTGGATCAAGTACGAGAACAACAAGAATCCCAAGAACAAAAAACGTGGAAACGATGAGTAAAACGACGCTATAATACAATGGTCTTAAA
>JARPAQ010000010.1 GCA_029460375.1 Nitrososphaerota archaeon
AAAACGTATAGATGCAGTTTCTGTCATCGTAGGGCACGCCTGGCCTAGATACCTTAGAAAATTGAAGACTCTTGATGGTGGAAAAGCGATCTTTACAGGTTTTATTCCATCATCTCTTCTGCCAAGAGTGTATAACGCTTGTGATGTCTTCATTCAGCCATCTACGACTGAGCTACAGAACCTCGCGGTTCTCGAAGCTATGGCTTCGGGTCTCCCTACCATTGGAGTCAATTGGGGACCGATCCCCGAGTTGGTTAATGATGGTGTAAATGGCTTTCTCTTTGAGCCGTACAATTCAGATGATTTGAGAAAGAAAATCGAACTCTTTCTTGAGAACGATCAGCTTAGAAAAGATATGCGGGCCGCATGTCTAAAGATGGTTGAGAGACACTCACTGACAAGAACCGTAGATGAATACATCAAGCTTTACGAAGAATATTCAAGATCATAAATCCTGTAGCTCCTCACTAGGACTTTCAGTCCTTAATACGCAATAGTCTCAAGTAGAACTTTAGCAATTTCGAACGTCCCACCTAAACCTTTTGAAGCCTCAATATTCGAGATTAGGTGACCTCTCAAATCCTCATCCTTCGTGAACCTTTCTACCAGTCGAGGTACATCATTTGGCTTTCTTGCAACAAGCCCTAATCCTCTTGATTCAATATACCTGACGTTCCCCACCTCCTGACTCATGACTGCAGGATAGACGTCCAAGATCAAAGGAACCCCCAGAGTTATGGCCTCTGAGACGGTGAGGGCTCCCGCCTTGGTGACTATTATATCAGCAGCTTGCATGTAGGGGGATACATCAGGCTCGAAACCCCGAACCACAGCGTGTTTCGCATTGTGTACAGATACGTGCAACAGATAATTCTCAACTTTGCGTCTGAGTTCTTTGTTCCTTCCACATAAGATGGTTAGGTGATAAGGTTCTTTCAGTTTCAGCAAGCTTCTGACTATTGGAAAAGTGTTCTGAGTCCCTGCTCTCCCTCCCATGACCAAAATATGAGGTTTCTCCTCACACTCTAAGCATGAGCCAAACTTGTGGATTCGACTCTTTTCTACTTGTCCATTTAATAACTTTGGATGAACAGGCATCCCTAACACCTTCACCTTAGAGTTGGGTGCTCCGAATTGTATCAGCTCTTTCTTCGCTTCTTCGCTTGCAACTATAAAGAGGTCGATATCTCTGTCATACCAGCCTGGAGGCATCTCTTCGCCTATGTCTATCACCACACCGATAGTCTTCGGTTTGGGATCATGTAACTTTCTAATTGCCTTGACTACATACCCTACGATCCATGGATTGGTGAAAACAACCGCGTCGGGTCTCTCTCTTTCGAGTAGTTGTATCATTGAATTTAGGGTAAATGTGAGAAGTGCGCCTGACTTGACTAAACTTGAACGGTAAAAGACTTGGAGGCCGAGCGTATTCCAAATTAGGTTCTTGGCTAAAAGGTAGTTGTAGAGATTTACTACCAAATAGGCTATACTGTTTGTCTCCTTCAGCACATCCACTACTGACACTTCAACTCTGTTCGCAGAAACTATGCGAAGTGCTTCTGCCAAAGCCTTTGAAGCGTTTAGAGGTCCGTTTCCTGCATCAGAGTAGCAAATCAATACCCTGCCATTCAAGAGTTAAACGAAACCTCCTGATAGAAATTCGTGGAGCGCGTGAATTGCATCGCGAGTATCTTTCTTTACGAGCAACTTGGCTGCCGACAGAGGGTGGCCTTGCCTGAGTAACTCATTGAATTCTACTAGTGTGGATGCTAGATAGTAGAATGGGTCATGGTCTCTAAAAGCCTGCTGTGAACATAGGTCACAGGGCTCTTCTTCAAAATCAACTCTACCAAGTTCAAGTAGATTGCCATACTTCTTCTCAAGGGTAAAGCATCGGTATAGGTCGAGATTCCAGTCCAAGTAGAAGAGATTACTACCTCCATAACATCTGTATTTTCTTGGAACACCCTGATAGAATCTTACCAAGTTGTTCAGAGACTCGTTTGGATTATGGACACTTATTCCCTTGAAGTTCTTCTTAGCCAGTTTTATATCCTCAACCGATCTCTCAATATCATTTACATTGAGTAGTAGTTCCTGCATTTCATTAGAAGCCTTGTATGATGAAGACTGAATGAGCTGAGGATATGAGAATACCACCTTGCTAAAACCGAGATCAGTAACTGATTTTAGGATTCTAGAAATGTCTAACGCTGATCTGGTTAAAAGGACACCTGCATATGTCTTTATTCCAACCTCCTCTAAGCATTCTCTGGCGTGTATTGCAACCTTTCTAAGATTAGGAATCTTGCGGGTCAGCCCCATTCCTCCACCGTCATCCAGATCAACCGAGATGCCCACCAGTCTGATATCCGCATCTTTAAGGCGTCTAGCAACGCTCCTAGTAACCAGGATTCCGTTGGTAGGCATATACGTGATTACTATATCCTTCTTGTGGAGATAATCACAGATCTCAAAAACATCTGGGTTCATCAATGGCTCACCTCCGGTAAGGGCAGTCATTCGAAAACCATTGTTGCAGAGTATGTCCACAGCCTTCTTTGCATCGTCAAAATGAACATATTTCCACGAAGATCTTGGCACAAGGTAGAACCTGCAAGTAGTGCAAACAGCATTACAATAATTAATGATGGCCCAGAAAAGTGTTTTCGGGGGATTATTTACATCGAGTTTTCTTAAGTCCCTGACGATTTGGATAGGATCTACCATTCAGCCATATCCCCAGCCTACGTCCAGATCTACTGCCATAATGGCAGGACAAGCCATAATAGTTCTGGTAAGAAAACGAAGATACGAGTGCTCTTGTTGAATTGAAACAGTCTTCAAGCTAACTCCACCTGTCCTGACCCCGATACAGAATCATTTCTGAACGTCGCCACAATAGATTCACCTGCACGAATCTTTATTCCTGGTTTAACAAGGATTCGTAATCCTACTGCATCAGAGAGAATCAGATCTACCTGGGAACCTAACCTAATCTTCCCTATCCGTTCACCAATCTTTAGATACGCACTAGATTCTACATCTAAAATAACTCTTCTTACTAGGTAGGCCGCCATCTGTACCACCCCAATCCTGATACCGTCGCCTTCAATGACCAGAGTGTTCCTCCCATCAGTGGCCTTGAGCCCGAACAACCTCTTTGAGAAGAGCTTCCCTGACCGACGCTCAACTATCAGAGCCTTCCCAGAGATCGGCGCCCTATTGACGTGGACATCGAAAGGAGATAGGTAGATTCCGATAATATGACCACCAGAAGGGAACAACCTGTGCTTGTCAAGTTCTTCCAAATGAACCTTTCTGCCGAACTTTGTTGGAACAGGTGACTCACTGGCACGAAAACTCTTTACGTAGATTATTGTTCCGTCTGCTGGAGAAACAACCACGTTTATATCTGAAGGCGGATCTCTTTCTGGGTCTCTGTTGAACCAGAGAAGAAACCAGATAGAGCCAGCAAGGGCTACTGAAAATATGGCAAGAGTCCATATGGCAGGAACAGCCATGACCACATCTGACACGATAGCTAACCTTAAATATTCACTACTGGATAAGTATTCGTTATGGCTCAACACGCCTTGAGCAAAGAAGAAGATGACCATATAAAGAAGCAAGTTCAGATAATAGTTCTGAGAAACGAGGATTCGTCGATAGTGTTGGGAGATAAATTGGAAGAGCGATTGAAAGAGAGGGGACGCCTTCCGATTCTTAAGGGTTGTTTCATTGCTACGGCTGCTATGGGATCTGATCTTCATCCTCATGTGAGCTATCTAAGAAGGTTTAGGGACAACATAGTTCTACGCTCGCGTTACACTGAGGCGTTCGAAAAGATTCTCGATATCTATTACAAGTTCAGCCCACCTATCGCTGGGTCAATCAAGCGCAGAGGAGCATTACAGCTGGTTGTGAGACTTACTGTGGTATACCCTCTAATATTCTTCCTGAAGGAATTCGTCAGAGTCTTCAATTATGTTTCCCAAATGAAAGAAGACGCAAAGACTGTGACGAAAGGCTAAACTCGTAACCCTTAGCTCGCCGCTCAGAAACGCCAAGAAACGCTTAACCCTCTTGCAGAGCTGATAGTGCATGACAATCCTTGTGACTGGAGCTTCAGGACTCCTAGGGGAAAGATTGGTCAACACCCTTTCGGTACAAAACAAGAGGGTGAGAATACTTGCTAGAACAACAAGCAACCTATCAAACCTCGACCGCTCCAGAGTGGATGTTCACATCGGTGATATTACTGAGCGAGGTTCCTTGAACGGGCTGATGGATGGTATCGAGACAGTGTATCACTGCGCAGGAAAACTTGGCCTCGGAAGAAGGGAAGAGTTCTACTCTACGAATATTGAGGGAACCGAGAACCTACTCAAAGAAGCGGTCGACAGCGGTGTCAGCCGTTTTGTTCACGTCAGCTCGGTGGCAGTTATGAGCGAGTATTTAGATCACCTTGGAAGCGATGAAGACGCTCCCTACGCTTCATGGTGGACCGAACCATACACACCGTCCAAGATTGAAGGTGAAAAGATGGCTCTAAGATACGGTAGAATGGGCGCCCTTGAAGTTGTGGTTATCAGACCAAGTTGGATATGGGGCCCTGGAGACACGAATACAGCTACCTTAGGGAAAGCGGTTATGTCTGGATTAATGCCTCACGTGGGATCTGGAGATAATATTCTCTCTTTGACTTATATCTCCAACATTGTTCACGCACTGTTGCTAGCAGGAAAGGCTGAGAGGGCTTCTGGAGAGATCTTCTTGATCACAGACGGCACAGAGGTAACCCAGAAACAACTCCTTCAGGCATTTGCCAATCGGCTTAATCCTAATGCTCGAGAACTCTCCATCCCCTTTTCGTTAGCTTATCAGGCTGCACATATTTACGAAATCATGAACAGAGCTACCGGCTGGAGGTTACCGGATACTACGAGTCGTCACAGCATTTGCGTGGGAGGAAAGAATTTCAAATTCAGCCTCCGGAAGGCTGGAAGTATCCTTGGTTACAGGCCGCCAGTCAGCTTCGACAGAGCCGTAGATGAAACCGTCAAATGGCTGTACGACCTGCATTTGGAGAATAATTCGAAATCAAAGATCAGACCATTAAGAGTGCCGGCACCCGTAGTGGGCAGGACATTCATGTCGCACTTTGCTATATCGAGCTGGTGCAATGCCAAGTGTGTATTCTGCTCGTATCCAGATTCACGGGAACGTGTCCTAGTTAGGCTTGACGATGCCATCAAGGCCGTAAATGCTTTGAGACGTTTGGGCGTGGGTATAATCTCTTTGACGGGTGGCGAACCGTTCCTCAACAAGGACATCTTCAGAATTGCTTGTCATGCGAGTTCGGTTGGTATGCTGGTCTTTACTGGAACCAATGGAACTCTGATGGAGCGCGAAGATGCTTACAAGTTACGAAGGGCTGGCGTTGGCGCAGTTTGGTTGTCCTATGAAGGGCCTTCTGACGAAGTATTCGAGAGGAACCGAGGCGTGCCGGGGCTCAGCGAAATTATTCGAAGGGATTTGAAGTGGCTAAGAAATGTTGGTATTGATACGTTTGCCATCTGTCTTCTAAACAGGTTCATCACAGATTATCGCCAGTTTGTTGACCACCTGATAGATGTCGGCTTTGACAAGGTTAAGTTCGACTATCCTATGAATCACCTAGAATCGGGCTACCTAGGGTTCAAAGATTTAGCGCTTTTACATTACACTCCCAACGAAATGGAAGACGCTATCCAGCAGATCCTTGAATTAAAAAGATCGAATTACAGAGATTTTGGCATAGTCAATCCCACCGCTGGCCTGAAAGGTGCTATAGATTTCTACAAAGGTCGCAAAAGTCGTTTTACTTGCGCTGCAGGTTCCAGAATATTCTATCTCGATTGGAACCTCAACCTGTACAGGTGCACGAAGTTACCTGAAAAGTTTGGGAAAGTGTGGGAGGTTACACCTGAGAAACTTCACCAAATACACTGCAACAAGTGCTACTACCAAGGAACCAGAGACTACGACAGCATATACCACCTTCTGGACTCGCTAAAAAATGCGGGAACACTGCTCCGTCAGGGCGACCTCCTAGGCGCCCTAGGCCATATAGCCAACAGGGAGAATCTTTCGGGGCTGTGGTCTATACTCGAAACTGCCACCAGCTAATTATGAAGCTTGACCTCTTCTTCAAGGGGCTTTGTTTAATAAGTCTGTTTTCGAGGGCACTTTTTAAACAAAGCCGGCGGATAATGAATTTTTATAAGGGTAGTTTCAAGTTAATTCGTGTAGCACATGATGTGGAAGAGGACTTCGACAGCGAAGTGATTTATACGTCCTTTAT
>JARPAQ010000011.1 GCA_029460375.1 Nitrososphaerota archaeon
AATACGCTTCTCATGAATTTACTTAAGGCGGCTAATTCCTTTGGAAGAGAATACTTGATAAGTAACAGGGCGGCTGGGATTCAAGTGTTCTTTTCTTGCTCATTAGGTTCAAATTCTTCAAAATGACATAGGAACAGAGGAAAGGTGGACCGGGGGGGATTCGAACCCTCGACCTCCGCCATGCCAAGGCGGCATCCTACCAGACTAGACGACCGGCCCGCTGATTAGTGTTTTCCAGAGGCGGTTTTAAGGATTTCACCGTGTCTCAAGATGGATAGTTAGATGGATTAGGTTGAGTCTTGCTCGTCTAGGGGTGTGTGTTTTGATTCGCTAAGATACTGGTATCGGTTATTAAACTTCGATAATAAGCTTAAAATGTAACATTTATATCTAAAACATCAGTGTCAATGGGAAGGAGACTGCAGATCTATTTGAAGTCAACTCTATTCGCCATAATTTTTGGTATTCTTCTAATCTTTCCTGCGGTGTTTCAGATAAGCCTAGTTTTCGCAGAGGTGGAGATGAGAGAGTTCGCGAGCTTCAATAAGCCTGTGGGATTAGCTTGGACTAGTAGCGAGTTTATAGCATCGTCACGAAATGGTGAGACTAAGCTGGTCACGATAAGTCTGGATAGCAAAACGGTCAAGCCGTTCGCACCATCATTCGTAGGAGAAGGTGAAGTTTACATAGCTCTATCTCACGGTAAAGCAGGCTTCCCTGAAGGGTACATATATGTCAGCTCAGGCAACTCCATCTACGCGATAGATCCTTCAGGTAGTGATGTGAAACTCTTCTCTACACCATATGAAGCAATGGGGCTCGGCTATATCGCCTTCGACACCGTTGGAACTTGGGATAACCTGCTTTACGCCGTTAACTTTAACGGTCTACTCTGGTCGATAGACTCCGGTGGGAATGCGAACCTGTTAGTGGACTTGGGAAATGATCTTCTCCCTGAAAGCATCGTCGTTGCACCTGAAGACTTTGGTGATTTCGGTGGCGATCTTATCATCTCCTTAGAGATGGGGCGTAAGGTTATAGCGATTTCAAAAGACGATCCAAGTCAGGTCACGGTTCTAGCGGAATTTCCCGGTGAGTCTCCCGAGCGTGTTCTTGTCATACCAGCAGACAGTAACCTGTATTTAGCCAAGTATGAGGAGAATGTTGTTGTAGAGATTCCGGCAAATCAGTTTTCAGACTATGTGGGAGGGCTTGTGGTGATAACTGAAGGAGAGTATGGCGAACAGGGTTCGATAACCTTGTTGCTGGCAGATGGCGGGGTCATAACCATAATCAAGATGGCCGAAGGCATCGAGAATCCTCATTTTGAAGGGGCGGTCTTTGCTCCGACTTCTGCCGTTTCGACTGTAACTGCGGTTATGACTGTTCAGGCTTTGTCTCAGAACGATCTGCTCGTTGTCGGAGGTGCGACTGTGGCTGTCGTGATTCTCGTGGTTGTACTCGTGGTGACGCGTAGAGGTCGAAAGGAGTAGATAGCAGGAAAGCCTCGTTGATCTGGTGTGTTTATTGCATAGCCTTTACTTATTTCATTGTCTTATACTCCAGTTCAGGTTACTCTCTTATGCTATGCATTTTATTAGGAAGCAGCTTGATTATAACTAGCGGTAGTATTGTCTCTTGTAACGCCGTTTAAATATGCTTACTCCTCGGCGACAGTTTCAGCGCTGTTGTCGAAGCTTCTTTCGTCGAACCAGTACAAGAGGCTTATAGATGCAGAGTCGCTCAGCGATGCGTTAGATTCTCCCTAAGGAGGTCGATCAAGCGAGGATGGATCGATAGGTATGGATGCTTCTTAGCGACTGTGTATAACGCATCATCGATATCTACACCTTCCTTTATCACTAGATAACTAGCAGCTATGAAGGGACTTCGACTCATACCTCCGCAGCAGTGTACCAGAATGTTTCCAGCCCTTCTCTGCTCATCAATAATGCCAAGAATCTTCATCACAGTTGGCCAGCTATTGCCTTCACCATCGATTAAATGAAACTGAAACTGCTTAACACCATCAAGCTCCGGATCTTCATGAAGGTGAAGATTTATAGCTGTCTTCACTTCAAGTTTCTTCAGAACCGCTTGATCAGAACCCGAGCTACAGCTACCTATGTAAAGCCAAGGAAGCAACTGAACAATCAAACTGATACTTCACCTAATTCGACCCAGCCTAGAGATATAAGTCTGACCCAAGACGAATCAGCCAAGAGTACTATTTTGTTCTGAGTCTATATTAACCACAGAATGATCTTAATCTCTGAAGCATCACAGCCACTGCGGAAGAGAAACCTCTCAAAGGATCTCTTACAGACCTTATTTCGATCCTTCTTGACGTTACGGTCTTCTTACGGTCTTTCTTCCAGTCGAATGCTGCTACCAGAGGGGTATGTTGGGGTACTTCTCTGAAAGGAACTTATCTATACCAAAGTGTCTTCCCGTTCTTGATAGGAATAAGGTTATCGCTACTGCCATCATTAGCAGGTTGACTCTTAAGATGCCGGGATGGGTGTGACCCGAGGCCAGTAGAATGGTGAGATTCATCAGAGCTGCTCCCAAAGTAGACAACCTTGTCATAAACCCAAGGAGTAAAGCGATGCCTATGAGTAGTTCAGTCAGAGGCGCCATAAGGAGGAAAATCTCTATGTTAGGTGCTACAATGTCTTTCAGGATAGTTCTTGCGAAGGGTATCGGATTCGCTGGTATAGTGTCCGGTACATAGAGCGTCGATGGTACGGATAGGTCGATCTTCAGTCCGTCAGCCCATACTTCACCAAGTAAGGTTCTGTATCTTTCAGGCCCATCAGGTGTAGACATATCCATCAGATTCAGGGAGCCACCCATGATCCATATGAAGGCGAGCATAAATCTGGCTGGAAGAATATACCATGTGTTCTTGTCAGAAGCTGACATACTATTGAGAATACACTCTCTCATATTTCAGAATTACGCTAATACCTTGTGATAGCAACCCTTTACGCACCATAAAATGTCATCCTCACGGTTCTTTAAGCAGATTGA
>JARPAQ010000087.1 GCA_029460375.1 Nitrososphaerota archaeon
ACCAACGAGTATGCACCTACATTCTGAAACACAATGAGCTTACCCGGCGCGGCACCCTTTAGATCAGAAGCTTGTGATATGGGGAACATATCGTATGTATCGCAGAGGCGGCCTGCGAGGTTAACCTTCCGAAGATCATCATCACCATCATTATCAAAAGATCTGGGAATAATGTATTGGGGGTATGCTTGGTGTAGAAGCGCGGCGTCGAGAAGAAGATGGAACCCAGCATCTACATAGAGAAACTTCTGGTCTGCATATGTCTTGGTGTTGACTATTCGAGACACTAGCATACTGGACTCTGCTGATAAGAACCGTCCGCTTTCAACTATCAGAGTAAACTTCTCACCGACACGTTCAACCAAGGTGTTAAGCCTCTTCGAAATGGTTTTACCCATAACTTCAGGTGAAGGTATAGATGTACCGTAGAAGACAGGGGTTCCCCCGCCTATGTCTATAATTTTGACAGACAGGTGAGGGTGTTGCTTCTTCATCTTTTCGATAAAACTTTCAAGCTTATCTAGGGCGTTCAAGTAGCAGGAGATATCTTCTATCTGGGAGCCTAGGTGGAAATGAAAACCTTCAAAGTTCAGTCTAGGCTCTACTAGTATCCTCTTGAGTAGAGATGATGCGCTGTCACGCTTACCGTTGTTGAACGGTACACCGAACTTGCTGTTCCTATAAGCCGCCCGAACAACCGCCTTCACAGTAACTTCAGGGTTTATCCTTATGATGACGTTGACGGATATGCTGGTCTTGTTTGCAGCGGCCACGAGGTTTTCGAGACCTCCATAAGATCCGACGACAAAGCGTCTCCCTCCTTCTTTCAGGACCTTTTCGAACTCGTGTTCTTCTTCGGTGACGCTTGTGTAGATGATGTTAGAGGGGAGTCCGTTCGACTTTGTGAAGAAGTAGAGTTCACCTAGAGATGTAACATCGAATAGAACGCCCTTTGGTATGAAGACCTTCAAAATGGATGGATTGAAGTTTGCCTTCATAGAATACGCTATACTTACACAGCCATCGAAACCATTATAGGCCTTCTGAAGAGTTTCAAGACGGTTGAGCAGCGTCGCTTCATCGACAAGAAAGATAGGGGTACCATATCTTTCAGACATCTGAACGATAACTTCATCAGAAAATATAGGTGAGGCGAGAGATTTTTCGAGAGGAGTATAGCCGACTTCAACCATTTGTGTTTAGCAACCCACTACGAGTGTGCTTAAAAAGATTATCCCCAATAGCGTTGGAACCATTAATGGTTTTTCATGAGTTGAAGCGTGAACTCTGAATATACTGTGTATGCTTGCGGTTCTGATGCACCGATACTAATTGCTTACTTCTTTCCGACGATTATCTCTATAGTGGAGACGGCTCGAATCTCGTCGCCTTCCCCCAGATGCTCTGTGTCTATCTGTACATCCTTGATAGCGTAGACGTCGTTTCCAAGACGCTTTGTAACTATCTCAGCTACATCTACAGCTCTCGATATGGAAAGTCCACGTGCCTTCAGGACGATTTCACCGCTGTGAGTAAGCTGGATAAGAGAAGACATAGCGTAGCTCATCACAGGCTTCTTTCCGATGTAGACATGGTTAGACGGGGCCCTTCTTTCAGGCGCATCTTTTTCGGCGGCAGCCGGCTCAGGAGCAGCAGCGGCTTTCTTCTCTTCAGCTGGTGGAGCTGGTTGTTTTGCGCTCGCGGTTGCTGGTGCGGGGGCCTTTTCCACCTTCTTTTCGGCAGATTTGGTTTCGGTTTTCTTTTCAGTCTTGTTCTCTGACATATTAATCAGCTTCTATAGCGGCAGAACTCAGCCTATATTAAATTTACCTTCGCCGATTTGTCAAAAGGTCGACAGAAGTTGTTCTAGCGGTATATCTTGGTACTCGCCGTTCGGAAGCGACCTTCGTATTGATATTGGAAGTGCATGCGCCTCGATTTCGCGAATTGCTAGACTGATCGGGTCGGTTATATCTGGAGGAAGGGGTATGAATGGAGGGGCGCCCAGAGCCAGCTGGAGAGATCTGGCACCTATCATCCGGGCTTTTTCAAATCTCGTTAACCTAGGTGGGCCTATAGTGACGGTGAATTTAGGCGTAGGCTCCTTCTTTGCGGGGGCTTTTGCTATCGCTGTCTTCTTTTTTGAGCTCTTACTAGAACCCACTTGAGTCTGTTTAGCAGAAGGTACCACCTTGATGTAAAGCCTCCGGAGACAGTACCCCAGATATCATGGAGCAAATAAATCTTACTATTATTAACCGCTTATTTTTGTAGATAATACACGCTTATCGTTAGTTTTGATTTATCTTTTTGGTTTATCTGGCCTGACTGAAACGGAAGTGTAGGTTAGTGAGGGGTTGATGGGAGCATATTTTTCTTTATGTTTCAGGAATATATTGGGTGGTCACTCAAAACTTAAAACGGCCAAAAAGATACCGTGGCTAGGATTGGAGCAATCTACATCAAAGATAGATATCAAGATAACTGTTCATGGGAAAGGAGAAGTATCGGCAGAGATATTCAGGCACCTCGCGCCTACTACGGTAAACGCAATCATAATGAAGATGCCAATCCACGGGCGAGTAAGCAGAATAGGAGAAAGCAACATCTGCATAATCACACAGATATCAACCGGTGTAGAGAAGGGCAGGACAAGCTTCGCTAGAGGAGACTTGGCGTTTTTGACGTTGAACGGCTCAATCTGCATCTTTCTAAAGGAAGCTAAATCAGCTAGGCCCATGAACCCAATAGGGCGAGTCACTTCGGGACTGGATATTCTGGATAAAGCGGGAAGCGGAGACACTATAACTCTCGCACCTGTCTAGCGACTCAATTCTCCTGTTTCGGCTCCTCTTGGCTGGAAGATAAGGTGGAAGCGATTCAGACATTTACCATACCTAGTTTTCAGTTTATTTTTATATCGGGTATTGTTCGATGCTGATTGATGTGCAGTGGCGTCGGACGTATTAACGAAACTCTTGAGGATGGATTACGAGGACGTTTCTAAGAGAATTCAAAGATTCATTTCCTGCAGTGTTGATGATGCAGGTGCAGAGGGGGTGGTAGTAGGATTAAGCGGAGGAGTTGATTCGATCGTGACTGCACATCTTGCTGCTCAAGCTATGCAGAGGGATAAGGTGTTGGGGCTGATTCTTCCAGATCATAGGATTACACCTCAAGAAGATATAGCAGACGCCGAGGAAGTTGCGGAGAATCTGGGCATTATGCATAGGTTCATAGATATCTCCAGCATTAATGATGCGTATATGCAGCATCTGAAGAAAAGCAAGGTTGCTGCAGGGAATCTAAGCGCCCGGATAAGGATGTGTTTGCTGTACTATCACGGGAACCTTGAGAATAGACTTGTATTAGGAACGGGAGATAGAAGCGAGATTCTGATAGGTTACTTCACGAAGCACGGTGATGGAGGCGCAGATATACTGCCGATAGGGGGGTTGTATAAGACGCAGGTAAGAGAATTGGGTAGGCACTTAGGTATGCCTGTTAAAATAGTGGAGAAGCAGAGTTCACCCCATCTCTGGGCGGAGCATACGGCTGAAGGGGAGCTGGGTCTCACTTATGATACTATAGATGCTGTGCTCCACCTTCTTTTCGACGGAAAGAAGTCTCCAGAAGAAGCTGCGCATATATTGGGAGATAAGAAGGTGGTCGAAAGTATCTTGGAG
>JARPAQ010000088.1 GCA_029460375.1 Nitrososphaerota archaeon
CAAACCCCTCAATATGTATGCTATTGTACCTCTCCAGATCTCTCCTAAGCCTACGATCGGCAGGTGAATCTAACCGAATATTCAATGTGCCAGGATAGGGGTCGAATCCTAATTGCTTTACGAACTGTCTTCGATACCCTCTTAAAGACATGTAGTATGCTCCTTCACCCAGACCAGTGAAGACTTCGCCTCTGATTTCGAAGACCGGTTCTTCGCCTTCCAATATTCGTCTAAGCACAGAATATATATCAGTCATAGCGGCTACACCCTTCTCCGTAAGCTTTACACTGTTCCGCCCACCGCTCCTACTTCTCTCCACATAACCCGCTTTCTCAAGATCCGACAGATGCTTTGAAGCTGCTTGCTGGGACTTGCCCAGCCTCTTCGCCAGCGCTGTGGTCGATATCTCCACATACTCATCTTTAGCCCCTAGAAGCAGCAGCTCCAACAGCGTAGGGATGTGTACGGGCTTGACTTCGGCCATCTCTAAATCAAACTCGCCCTAGATATTCTATCAGCCTCTAAAAGTACCTTCGGGTATTCCTCACCAATACGCTTAAGGATACCTTTTATCGAATCTACCTCTACACCATATCCGGGGCTAATGAAGAAACGTCTACCTACCGACTCAACTCTAAAACCTACAGTCGAATCATCAAGTATGAGCGGAGCAAATCCTTCTTTAACCTCGCCTACTTCTCCCACGAGCCGTGACTTCGCAACACCCAGAGAAGGAGTATCCAGCACCAACCCCACAAAGACGGCGAGACCAGCTCTCCGTGGATGCGCGATTCCATGTCCATCTACAAGAATCACATCTGGTTTCCCTGAAAGATCCTTTATAGCGGCGGTCATAAGTGGTGCTTCACGCATGAAGAGTAGACCGGGTATATATGGGAATGGCGGTTGACCAGTGTGAACAGATACTTCTATCGTTTCCTGGTTTAGGACGCTCCAGAGAACTGCTGCTGCCGCTGCTTTATTATCTTTGTATGATACGTCTACTCCACAAATAGTTTTGATATCTTCAATCTTGACATAGTTTCTTGGAGGAATTTCCGGGATACGAGTCTGAAGCAGAGTTATGAATTCTTTAAGATCCGGATCTGCTCGTGACAACCCTAACGTCTACCCTGATGGCCGCCTCTTTTTGGGCAATTTATTCGCTAGGCTTTTCATGCTCTTCATAAACTCTGTCCGTCTAACTTCTTCGGTTACAGCAGCTCTCGTGTCATCTATGAGCCTCCTTGATACATCTAGTTTCCGACGGACTCCTTGAACAACGTGATCATATATTGCATAGGGTGAAAGCTGTATGTACAGTTCTTCCATAAGGTTGAAGAGGTCCGAAGCTCGGTTCACTTCTCCTTTACGTATGCTGTCGTAGACCATCCGCTTCAGTTCTCCAATCGAGTCCAGCAGCCCTAACAGGTAAGCTTCGCTACTAACTTTCAGATCTGTCTGGCTAGGTATCGTCTTACCTTCGGCCACAGATTTTACTATTGTAGCTTCTACATATTCGGTTTCAGGAGGTATAAGGTATCGCTTCAGATCTTTCTCCGCTATCTTCCTAAGTCCTTTCAGCAGATTCTTGGTTTGAATCAAGTCCTTCGCGGCATCCTTCACCTTTCCGGTATGTATCTTCACTATAGATCTCGATGACTGAGAGATGACGGCTCTAGATTCTTTGAGAAGCTCTTCTCGCCTAGATACCACAGCGTCCAGTTCACTTGATATCGATTCAAGAGACTCTTTAAACTTGGTGAGGGTCATAATCTTCCTTGAATAGATAGAACGGTTATAACAGTTTTCCTGTCCAAGATTAAAGGGTTATAGCTGATTGGTGCCGACAACGCATAAGCGTAACATATTGATCGATATGTATTGGTTAGCCATTACCCTTTATTTTCTTTTCTATCCTTCCAGCCCCAAAGCCTTGAGGATAAGCCTCTCACTTTCAAGCGAGATCTAGCCCCTCAAGCGCCTTGTTAATATCCTCGTCGCTGAGACCTCTTGTCTTAAGCCGTTCTCTGAGCCTGTCTTCTGTCTTTGGAGGTTCGTCGCTGAATATCGTCAGCCGTGGCATACACTTCAGATAGAGCTTTCGGCGTTCCTCGATAGGAAGTCTGAGGTAGTTCGAGAGGTACCCTTTCCTCCCGCACCACGAATGAGCAATTGCATCACCGACCTCTGATGTGACTTGGCTAAAGAAATACTTCCGAAGGGAGTATAGATGAATCCGATAGTTAGAGTGTTTGCGTCCTCGTTTCGACAGTCTGCCTATTACTCTTAGGTCGTCAAACTTTAGCATCGCATCCCTGAAGGTACCGCTCAACACGTTCCGATCGACACCCTTCTCCCAAAGCATCTTTCGCTCAGGATGTAGTCTCCGATAGGTTTTGGAGTCCCGGCTTTTGCATAACATCTTATATCGCCTCCTTTTAGGATGCAGTCGATGACTTTTCCTCTCCTTCTAAGGCCAAGCAATATCGAAGCGACAGTATCGGCATTGGTATAGTTGTATTTCGATGCCTTCGCTAGGTCACGTGCTAGCCACCAGCCACCTCTGGATAGGATTCCCAGAAGTTCCTGTTCGTATAACGGCTTCCACCCACGAGGCATCGTGTAATTCACCTACAGATTTATCTTAAGCGTGTGTTCAACGAAGTAAAACGATGAGCTACTTTTATCACGTTAGCATCAAGATGAAAACGTTGTAGGAAACCTGATCTATTTTTGTATATATAGCTTCGTTGTTCTGTATATATAGCAATTATACCAGCGGTAGTAGGAACCCTATTTCCCAGAAGATCAGTAAATCCCATAATCATCTAGCTATCCCCTCCCCCGTAGAAATGCGCACCTGCACCGGCCACAGCGGAGATTATCAGAGCAGCAAAGAGTATCAATGGAATTATGTTACCGATGGGCCAAGCGGCATAGGCGGTGCTAAAGGTAGAGTTCATAGATGTCTGAAGAGATGATTCCAGTGTGGTTGTCATAGGAGTGATGGCTACCTGAAAGTTCGCTAGGATTATTACCCCAATCCCCAAAGCTATAACCACGGAAATGGCTATGACTACCGTGGCCAGGATACTTGATGACTTGTCTCTGTCACTCATCTCCTTAGACCACTCCCGAAGGTCTCTGCTCTCTCTGCAGCCTGTCTATCAGCGGACGAACCCTTTCGTAGTCCTCCAACTCTAGCATAGCGTAATTGTGTTCAAGCCGTAGATGCAGGGAATAGGTATCGTCTTCCAAAACCTTATCCTCCTCTGAAGACTCCTTACTTCGACGCTTCTTCTTTGCCTTCTCCTCTCTCTTTGGCTCTATCACCGTCTCAACCATCAGCTTCCTTCTACGCCGCCCCATAGCCCTCACTTTCTGGAAGTGATGATACTTGCTGTGATCTGTCCCTCTCCATAGCTTCGGATGTACTTAGCGAAATATAAGATATATGATGTCAGGGGCTTTGTTAAATAAGTCTGAATTCGACGGGACTTAATTAACAGCCCACCAACTTTTTAAACAAAGTACATACAAGGGAAAAGGACTTATCTGCGTTTGCCGGACACTTAGATTCGTTGAGTCTAACCAGAGGTCAAGAAACTCTTCTCTTAGAGTCTATACTGATATTAGGTGCTATTATGGCGGCCACTCAAAGCAAAGAAGGTCAAGCACTTCAACTATGGCTTCCAATAATTTTAGTCGGAGTAGCCTTCTTCATAAGGTTCACGACGAACCGACTGGATGATATAGATATCCGACTTGATGAGATAGTTAATTTTATAGAGAATCAGAGACGTAGGCTTGAACTAAGACCGGTTGATAGGGTTATTTATGACCAGATTCCGAGTCGTAAGCGTAAACTAGGTTGTGTTCGCCGAATCACAGTATATGGTGTATACATAGCTCTAGGTTACGCCTTTTTTATGCGTGATTACGCAGCGCATTGGTGTGTAGGTCTCTTAATTGGGGC
>JARPAQ010000089.1 GCA_029460375.1 Nitrososphaerota archaeon
GAGCTGAAACTCTTCATCGTCCTTACGGATATTTACATCAAATGACGAAAATACAAGCCCATCTCTCTCCACCTTTATCAAGACCGCTTCCAACCAGTTGTAAAGAAGGCTCTCCAGATCTCTACCCTGCACCTCGAACTTCTCCTCAAGCTTATCCTCGACAGTCTTGATGTCGATCATCGTATCGAGAAGACCACGTGCCGCGTTGCTGAAGGTCTCCTCTAGACTCGCTCCATACGCCTCGATAAAGGCGTCCGTTATATGCTCCAGAAAGGTATATCCAGTCAAAGCAGAACCTCCAACCTTTTACAAGCATCCACACAATATAGCCTTAACTTACCAGCAAGAATTTTCAATCAAGAAATGGTAATTCTGTTGAGTTGAACGTGATCAGATAATTGGATTCGATATAAACCAGCCCGATACAATAGAATCCTGATTACTCCATTATATCGTACTCATAGATGAAGAGCCCAGTTTCTCTCTGTCTATACCGCAACGATATGAAGCCTAAATAACATAGGAAGATGCCGATAGCAATGCCATCAACCATTAAGTACTTAGATTGTGGAAGCCCTTCAAATAGAAGCATTATAGTTGTAACTATGGCCATAACCCCCGAAGACAGCCCTGCAACACCTGCCGTTTTTACAGCAATTTCAAAACGAGATAGTTTCCTCACAATACTTTACAAATAATAAGGAAAACCCACTTCAATATATCTGTATAGTTTTTAAGATCTGCTTGAAACTCGACGCCAAACCCGATAATCATAGTGAGATATTAGGCGTAAGATTGATACAACAGTTTTAAATGGACACCCAAAGCAAGCATCTTTCGCCGGGATGGCAGAGTGGACTAATGCGCAGGCCTTGAGAGCCTGTGACCCCTCCGGGGTCTCGTGGGTTCAAATCCCACTCCCGGCGCTTTTGCAGTATGGTTTTACGCTGTTTCTATGGGGTGCCGGAGGATCGTCTTCCATTTCTCGGGCGCTGCTCTCCGCGGGTCACTCATGTATATCTCGTGGTGGTATCCATGCATCTTGTAACCATTCTCCTCGATGAACTTATGCAAAATCTCAATGGTTCCACCTTCTTCAGAATATGGCCCAATATGCATAATCTGTGCCGATAACCCCTCATGGAATTCTTCAAGAACGACTCGACCGATCTCTTCCAGCCCTTTCTTCTCTTTAGCCTCCATCTTCGCTTCTTCAACCATATCAGCTGTGATGAAGCCAGATTGCCTTATCAAGGACTTCCAGTTCCACTTCTCCCTCGGAACCTTCTCGAAAGAAGCATCAGGGTCGTCCAACCACCAGAGCCCTTCAAGACCCATAACGGTAAAGTCTTTTCCAGCAGCCTTAGACTTGAACTTAACCGTATACGCGACTGAGTATAGAGCGTTGAGCGCCGCCTGATAGGCTTTGCCTCCCAGCTCATCGCGCCCTATTATCGTTAAGAATTTGGCATTGGAAACATCGATGATGTTAGACTTCTTCGAGCTTGAATAGAAAGGCTTAAGCTGCTTCCTTAAGTCTATCTTCTGATTCATAGCTGATTATGATAGTCGGCTAAATTTATTAAGGATTTAGCGAGGCGCCTAAAGTTATATCTCCCTGAATGAGTCGAAGGTTAGTCTTACCGATTGTCATATCGACTGTAGCACACCTGAGGGATAAACTATGGAGGTTTAGGGGTGGTCCACGGGAAGGATTTATGCTTCTTGTAGTAGTTGATGAATCCCTCTTCTTTTAGAAGGTGTTGTAGATACCCTGTGATCCGTTTTGCACTCATAGTTTCTTTCGTCTTAAGATTCTGCACCGTGAAATTGTCAAGGTCGATCAGGAGCTCGTCACCTTGAGCTACACGCTTGGTCACGTCTGGAATCTCCAGAATAGGTAATCCTATGGCGAAGCAGTTTCGGTAGAAGATTCTAGCGAAGCTCTCCGCAACTACAGCCGCTATTCCAGCATACTTCAGCGCCACTGGGGCTTGTTCTCTGCTAGAGCCTCCTCCGAAGTTTCTTCCAGCCACAATGAAGTCTCCTTTCGATATCTTCTTCGGGAAGTCTTGATCTAAACCATACATAGCGTACTTCGCCATCTCATATGGATCGTTCGTCCTGCTCTTGAACCTGAAGGGTATTATGATATCTGTGTTGACACAATCTTTAAAGACCCACGCTTTTCCTCGAAGCATTCTAAAGATACCTCCTAGGATCAGCCACTCTACCTTCAACCGCCGACGCTGCTACTGTAGCGGGACTAGCTAGGTACGCCTTTGCTGTGAGAGCGCCCATTCGCCCAATATAGTTCCTTGACGAGCTCGATATCGCTACTTCTCCGTCTCCCAGCACCCCGAGGTGCGTTCCGACACATGCACCACAGGTGACGTTGGTAAACACGGCTCCGGAGTCCAAGAAAATGTCGACGTATCCTCGGTTTATCGCTTCTTTATAGATCTTCTTAGATGCCGGAGTGATTATGCAGCGTGTTCCACTGTGTATACTTCGCCCTTTGAGTATTCGAGCTGTGACTTCGAGGTCTTCTATTCTGCAATTGGTCGAGGAACCTATGAATGCTTCATCGATGACTATGTTGCTCATTTCTTCGACTGCGTGAGCCGTTTCAAGGGTGTCGGGGCCCGTTACAACTGGTTGAAGCTTTTCACATTCGATCATATGTTCATCTGCATATTCCGATCTATCCCCAGGTTCTATTACATACTTCGGCTCTCTGTCGACTTCTTTGAGGAATCGCCTCGCAACCTCGTCGATCGGGAATACGGAGGTTTTGCAACCACTCTCCATCGAGGCGTTGCTTATACAGGCTCTCGAATCGATCGTGAGTTCCTTCACCGTGTCGCCGTACCATTCTATTGATTTGTAGTTGGCACCGTCTTCCCCGACCTCACCGATATAGTGGAGGATGATGTCTCGTGCGAAGACGCCTTTAGGCAGTCTTCCTTCGAGTTTTATCTTGATGGTCTCTGGAACTTGGACCCATATCTGGCCTGATGCCCAGATGATAGCCATCTCCGTACTTCCTACTCCCGTCGCGAAGGCGCCGATGCATCCTGCCTGAGTGGTGTGAGAGTCGGCTCCGAATATTATCATACCTGGGGCAGCTATGTTTTCGAGGACATATTGGTGCGATATGTTTCCTTCTTCTATTCTGCAGCCGTGTTTAGAGACAAACTTCCGTATCATGCTGTGGAGGTTTGCTACCTTTTCGTCGGCTGCTGGGTATGTGTGGTCTATTACGAGTAGAACTCTAGATGGATCCCAGAGCTTGTCTATACCCATCTCTTCGAACGACTTGATTGCTAGAGGCCCGCTGCTGTCCTGTGCGAATGCCCAATCGATATTCACGACCGCGATATCACCAGCACGATGAATCTTCTCTCCGTCACTATTCAGGGAGATAGCCTTCTCTGCAAAGGTAAGCCCATCATTCTTAAGAATCGTGGAGGCTGAACTCATAGCTGTTTATAGTAAAGCGAGTTATTTTAGTGGATCGATTGGTCTTCGCGATTATTCCCGTTTCTCGATAGGTATGTATTTACAGCTTGGGTCACCGCAGTATCGTCCGATGTAGACTGCGCTGGGTCTGTACAGCATGCTTTTCGGTTGAGCCTCTGCAAACTTCTCTTCTATGATATGCGCCACCCATCCAACCATTCTCTGTACAGCGAATACTGGTGTGTATAGATCCACATCTATACCCAACATACAATATACTGGGGCGCTGTAGAGATCTACGTTGGGATAAATCCGCCTCTGCTTCAGCCTCCAGAGCTCTTTCTGAGTGAACTTCTCCATAAGTTGAGTCATTTCGTGCCACTCAGACTTGCCGGTCTGCTTTCCAATGCGCTCCGAAATCTCCTTTAGAATAACAGCCCTTGGGTCAACAGTCGTGTACACTGCATGTCCCATGCCCATAACTCGACCCCCCTTCTTAAGCCGCGCCTTAACCCACTTCTCAACCCGACTAGGCTCACCAATCTCCAACAGAGCATTCATCACCTTAGTATTCGCTCCACCGTGCAGCTCCCCGGAAAGCGCCCCCACAGCCGCCGACACCGCCGCATACATATGCGCCCTAGTGGACGTAACTTCACGTGCTGCAAAGGTTGAGGCGTTGAAGGAGTGATCGGCGTGAAGAAGGAAGATTGTATTGATATCTCTTTCAACTGCTTCGTTAGGCTTTACGCCGCTCATCATGTATAGAAAATTGGCAGCATGTGAAAGGCTTCTATTCGGCTTCACAGGCTCAAGATCTTTTCGAATTCGGCTCCAAGCCGCGACTACCGTAGCCACCTTTGAAATAAGGCGGACGCCCATCCGTCTATTTGCATCCTTATCGTCAACCTGCAGATCAGGGTCGAAATCAGCCAATATTGGGATGATCGACTGTAGTACATTCATTGAGGATGCTGAAGCTGATCTCACTCTCAGATATTCCATAACCTGATCTGAAAGCTTTCTCTCCGTCAATATAGCTTTTTTAAATTCAGCCAGC
>JARPAQ010000090.1 GCA_029460375.1 Nitrososphaerota archaeon
CTTCCAGTATTCTTAACACCTTCGGAACACCTGTATCCCAGATGAGCGTAAAAAAACAGGGTTTATGCGGCTATGCGTCGTTTAGAAGTTCCATGACTTTGCTTCGGTAGGGAAGGTTTCTGACCGCACCAATTTGTGAAACCTTCAATGCTGCAACAGCGTTGGCAAACCTAGCTGCTTTGATTGGATCCCGCCATTCGAGGAATCCTGTTATGAATCCTGCGTTGAAGGCATCTCCTGCTCCTGTGGTGTCTAAGACTTTGATACTGTACGGCGGAATGCGAACAACCTTACCAGCCTCTATGACGAGGCATCCCTCAAAGCCTAGCTTAAGCACGACCAGCTTTGGGCCGAGCTTTAAGAGATCCTGAGCATCTTCCTCGGGTGATTGCAGGCCAGTTAAAAGTGCGGCGTCCTCCAAACTAGGAAGTGCAATGTCAACCATCTTTAAGGTGTCATAGATCATTTCTCGAGTAGCTTCTATTGGCAATAGCTTAGTCCTGATATTTGGATCGTATGAGACAATGCCGCCTGAATCTTTTACGGTTCGAATTGCTTTCAAGACGGCTTCACGACAACTCGCACTTATGGCCTGAGATATTCCACTTACATGAAAGATACGTGCACTTCTGAGGTATTCAGGCTCTAGGTCATCGACGCTCAAATGAGAGGCTGCAGAATCCTTTCTGTAATATGTGAAGTCATGCCTACCACCAGATAGACGAGATACAAAGTATATACCGGTTATACCACCTTTCTCCACAGCAACGTGGGAAGTATCCACACCCTCCTTCCGCCACATCTCTAGGAGACTCCTTCCAAATTCGTCATCTCCAACTCTGCTTATGTAACCTGCTTTCTTTCCCAGTCGGCTAAGAGCGACCACAGTGTTGGAGGTATCTCCGCCCCATCCTAACTCAAAGAGCCTTGCGACCTTCAGGAGACCGACTCTTCTAGCCGTAAACTCCACCATGCCTTCACCCAAGGCGATTACATCAATATCCAAGAGGTGACACCACCAGATGGGTTCAGCCTTCCTCCGCCGTAAAGAAACCTATCTGCCTCAGCTGCTGAGTCAGCTCCCTACTTTCAGTTTTCGTGAGCGGCCTAAGGGGACTTCTCACGGTACCCGCATCAATTCCTCTGGCAGCAAGAGCTTCATGAAGGGGAGCTATAGGGGTCTGGCTAAGGATTCTCCGTACCCTGTTGATCCTAAACTGTAGCTCCACTGCTCTGCTGTACTCCTTCCGACGATAAGCTTCAAAAAGCTGTACGTAGACCTCGGGGAAAGGGTTTGCGTAACCAGATATTGCTCCTTGAGCTCCCATTGTCAGAGCTGGGAAGATATACGAATCTGATCCATTAATGACGATAAATTCTTTGGGAAACTTCTCTAAGAACTCGAGGAGATGTGCAAAGTCCCGGCTGCTGTCCTTGATGCCTACGATGTTCCTTGCTGCTTTCTGTATTCTCGTCACCAGCTCGACACTCAGGTTGATGCCTGTTCTCTTCGGTAAGTTATAGAGGAAGACTGGAAGATCAACGCTTTTAGTCACCCTAACATAATGGTTCACTAAGGCTTCTTGATCAAAGTCGTAGAAGTACGGTGTAACGCAAGCCAAAGCATCTGCCCCTACCTTCTCCGCATGGATGGCGAGCTCTACGGATGTTTCTGTATCTGGAGCACCCACATTCACGATAACGGGCACCTTGCCCTTCACTTCCACCACTACCGCTTCGGAGACTTCTTTTCTCTGATCCGCCTTCATTATTACGCCAGAGCCCGCAGTGCCGCAGGTGAAGAAGCCGTCTACACCACTGTTTAGCTGGAACCTGATCAGCTCCCCTAGAGCTTTATGCTCAACTCGCCCCTCCCTATCGAATGGCGTGATGAGGGCTGTTATTATCCCTGCGAATTGTTTCAGATTAGTCATGCGATATCTATGTTTTTGATGGAATTGGGCTGCATAATACCTTTCCTACGAATACTAATTATGTATAATCGATCTTGTGAAAAAAAAACCCATCACAAGCGGAGATAGGTGATATGGTTTCCGCCTCTCCCCCAGTTCGGTATCTTAGCATATTCGTGCGTGTGGTCTCTGCTTCGAAACCTAAAGATTCGACGACCAATCTTACCATATCCTGTTGTAGAGATGTCTAAAGTTCGAACTTCTCATGCAGCGCGTACTTCGCAGCAACCTCTTCGTCAAACTCAACCCCGAGTCCCGGTGCGTCTGTAAGATGGATGAAGCCCTTTTGCATCAGAGGCTTCTTAGTCAGCTTGAACCAGATGGGGACATCATGCCCATGGAATTCGAGAACTCCAAAATTAGGAATAGAAGCTGAAAGGTGAGCCTGAGCCATCGTTCCGATAGGGCTACTGATGTTGTGAGGTGAAATAGTGATTTCATTCATAGAAGCCATCTGCGCTACGAATCTGGTTTCGAGGAGACCTCCTGCCTTTAGCGCATCCGGGGTTACGATGCGGACGCCAGTGTTCAATAGCGGGGCAAAGCCGTATCGAGAGTAAAGGTTCTCACCAGTAGCTATAGGTGTCATCGTGGCTCCAGCCACAGTCTTCAATATCTCTGGGTTCCCTGGGGGTACAGGGTCTTCCAGCCACATTACATTATATCGCTCTATCGCCTTTGCTAGGCGAATGGAGCTCCCGACATCGAACCTCCAGTGCAAATCGAATAGTATGTCAACATCGCCTCCCACAGCGTCCCTAACGGCAGCTACAAGACCAGCGAGATACTCGACTTCTTGGTTACTGAGAGCTCCAGCCTCTTGATTGTAGCTTTTAGAGTAAGGTGTCGGAACGTCAAGGTCGAACTTGATGGCCGTGTAACCTTCGTCCTTCATCTGTTTCGCCCTCTTCCCATAAGCCTCTGGTGTATAATCATCTGTGAAAGATTGGACAGCTACCCGCCCATGAATCGGTGCCTTCTTCTTATCCTTTACTTCTTTGACGCCGAGCTCTTGCATCCACTTAGGAGTGATGGGCAGGATAACAGCATCCATCGCATGAAGCGACGTCCCTGCATGCGAGTCGACGTAAAGCCTCACTTGATCCCGATACTTTCCACCGAGTAAAGTGTAAACTGGAATGTTAAGGTGCTTGGCGACCAAGTCTAGAATCGCTATTTCGATAGCGGATATGGCGTGGTAATTGCTTCCCGAAGCCCCTGAGGGGATAGCTGCCCATCTTAATACTTCGTAGACACGGTTTATGTCCAGAGCATTTTCGCCCAGTATGACACGGCCCAATTCTTGAATAATTCCTTCCAGTTTGGGGGCAAAAAATCCCTCGCCAATTCCGCTCTCCTCACCAGCATAGACACGAACATACGTCCAGTAATAGTTCCCCACAACGGTAGCTGTTTTGATATCAGTAATCTTCAGTTCCAAATTCTCGCCCACCATTTCAAGATAACTCAGCAGTCAAAATGAAAGAAGATCTTAAAGGAACTTTGAATAGACTCATAATCTCAGTGACGTTTATCATATTTGTCAAACAAATAGACGAATTGAGAATATAAAAGAATGCCGTAGCCAGCAAGAACGATCTGATGGCTTGCATCCTTTATGATATTGGTAGCTGACTTTAGTTCTTCTTCATTTGGATGGGAAGTAGGATCGTTTCTAATTTCTAAAGGTCTCGAATCAGCATAATCATCGGCTACGTCTTCCGGGAACTCGATATGTACTACTCTAGGTTTTTCTATTTGTGCAATTCTAA
>JARPAQ010000091.1 GCA_029460375.1 Nitrososphaerota archaeon
CTCGGTGGGAAAGAGTCAAAAACCACCTTAATCAACAATCAATGTATGGCTGAGCGTAAGAGGCTGTTCGGTACAAGCGGGATAAGAGGGATACCCGGCGATGATATGACGATTGAGTTTGTAACCGAGATGAGCCAAGCAATAGGAACATACCTCAAAGAAGGCCCCATACTTGTAGGCTATGATAGCAGAAACTCCAGCCCCACACTGGCGAAGGCGGTTGCTGCGGGGTTGATGAGTGTAGGTCTGGATGTCGGGGAGGCGGAGCTGATTCCAACCCCGGCGCTTCAGTTCAATGTTCGGAAGATGGAGTATCAGGGGGGTGTAATGATTACTGCGTCTCATAATCCTGCGAAGTATAACGGTATCAAGGTTTCAGGCGGCGACGGGATAGATGTCACCAGAGAAGAGGAGACGATCATCGAAGACATCTACTACACCAAGAAGTTCAACCTCGCAGACTGGAAGACAGTCGGAACCTCCGTTCAAGAGACGAAGGCTATACGAAGCTACATAGACGGAATACTCTCCCAAGTCGACGTAGACCAGATAAGCAGCAAAAACTTCAAGGTAATAGTTGACCCCGGAAATGGCGCCCAAAGTGTAGCTGCCCCATATCTTCTGGAGAAGCTCAACTGCAAGCCGGTGTCACTCAACGCTCAGGTTGACGGCGACTTTCCAGGCAGAGGCGCCGAGCCTACTCCTGATGTTCTGCAAGGTCTCTCAGAGGCAGTCAAGATTTACGGTGCCGATATGGGCGCGGCTTATGATGGGGATGGTGATAGGAGCCTATTCTGCGATGAGAAGGGGGTGGTGCATTGGGGAGACAGGTCAGCAGCTCTGCTGGTTGACTTTATCCTTTCAGAGCATCCGGGAGCCCTTATAGTGACCACGATCAGCGCTTCTAAAGTTATAGATGATATAGTTCAGAAGCATAACGCCAAGATATTTAAGACAAAAGTCGGAAGCGTGGATGTTTCTAACGCTATGGTTGAGCGTGATGCTCTCTTCGGGCTGGAGGAGAACGGCGGGTGCTTCTACGCGCCGCATATACCTGTGCGTGACGGTGCTATGACTACCGCTCTTATGCTTGAAGCTTTGGCGAAGAGTGAAAAGCCTCTTTCAGAGATGCTGGACGTCCTACCCAGATACTACCAGAAGAAGACCAAGTTCGAATGCTCAAAGGAACTTGTACCCAAGGTTATGGAGAAGATAGACGCGCACGTTAGAGGAAAGGTGGAGCGTATAGATGGGGTGAAGATATGGGTAGATGAAAACACCTGGATACTTCTGAGGCCAAGCGGAACCGAGCCTGTCATACGGGTCTTCGCAGAGTCTGATGAACCGAAAAAGCTAGACAATGTGATAGAAGAGTACTCCGCCCTAATCAAAGATGCCCTAAACCGGTAGGATCGTTAGGCTAGGTGAATCCAGCCTTTTCTCTCGATACTGAAGCTACGTGAACCATCGTTGAAGACGACCTGACCCGCTTCATCGCTGACCTTCCCTATCTCTATCAACCTGAAACCCAGCTCTCGAGCTGTTTTTTGAGCTTGCTTCAACTTTTCTTCAGGAACAGTGGCCACAATCTCATACTCCTCACCACCGTATAAGACGAGATCATCAACATTTAGACCACTCCTCTCGGCGGCGTCAACGGTTTCTTTGTCGACCGGTAGTTTCGAGACTTCGAAACCCACATCACTGGCCTCAGCCAGCTGATGGAGAGATAAAGCCAGTCCGTCGCTAGAATCTATAGATGCTGAAAGGAGACCATATTTTGATAATATTAAACCGAGCTTTAGCTTCGGTCGAGGTAGAAGAACTGATGAAACGGCTCTCCTCCGTATCTTCCCCGAGATCTTCAAATTCTCCTGAAGCACCTTCAGCCCTAATGGTGGATATCCGAACATCCCCGTCACTACCAGTCTGTCTCCCACAGTTGCGCCGTGCCTTTCAGTAATCTTTTCAGCGAAGCCGAGCATACAGCAGTCTATAATAATGTCATCAGCTTCATTGGTGTCTCCTCCTACTATCTCAAACCTGAACTCTTCTCTTGCTTTCCTGAAGCCTGCGGCGAGTTGATGAACATCTCGTCGGGTTATGCTGGACGGTAGACCGAGAGATAGAAGTGAGGCGGTAGGTTGGACGCCTTTTGCAGCAAAGTCGCTAACACATTCTACTATGCTCTTTCGGGCTATCTGCCATGTCTTCATTCCACGCGGGGCGTCGGTTTTCTTCACTAGCATATCGGTCTTCACTACCAGTTTGCCTTCTCCCACTGGTAGTACGGATACGTCGTCACCTATTTTCGAGTATGGATGAGGGGGTTGACCTAAGGTTTCTAAGATTATCTTGATTATTTCGTGCTCGTCGAGTTTCTTCAACCTTGTCCAATCTCCTGCAGTATCTTTGAAATCTTACCTGTGTAACGCCCCATAAGTTCCGACGCCTCCCCGTCTGTTTCAGCTTCGACCGATATCCTCACTATATCCTCGGTTCCAGAGGGTCTGACCAGAACCCAAGACCTGTCACGCAGCCTTATCTTTACACCGTCGGTAACATCAACATCTACAGCTTCGTCATCGGCTAATGTCTTCACCACCTGCAGGGCGTCTTCACGTCTACACTCTATCTTCTCCCTCAGGCTGTGATAATTTGGCAGACCCTCAATAACATGCTTCAATCCTCCTTTTTGTTTAACCACCTTGGCGACAAGCACAGACGCTAGAACGCCGTCACGGCACAGGTTGAAGTCTGAAATTATCAGGCCGCCGCTACTTCCCTCTCCCCCGATAAAGATACTTTCTTCAAGCATACGTCGAACAACATTGGCTTCACCAACCTTGCTATACACCACTCTATTACCGGCTTCTCTAACAATATCTTCAACAGCTAACGTTGTATCCACGCTCACCACTACATCCTTCATACCATCCGAATCAGCTAGGCTTTTCAGATATATCAGGAGTGCATAATCGGCTGGTAGTTTCTCACCGTCCTCATCGACGAATACCACCCTGTCAGCATCACAATCATAGGCTACACCAATATCCGCACTATTAGTCTTGACAGCTTCCGAGAGATCTTTAAGCCCATCTCTAGTAGGATCCATACCTCTTGAAAAGACCCCGGGCGAAGCGTTCACAGTCAGCACTCTGCACCCCAACTCCTTGAAGACCCTTGGAACAAATAGGGCGCCAGCACCTCCTCCTAGGTCAAGTGCAACCTTAAGGCCTGAACAGCAACCCTCACCGACATAGGTGACTATATCAGAAGGGTATCGGGCCTCAACCGGATAAGCAGACCCGAATCTGAAAGATCCAGCAGCCGGCGAGGAGCTTATCTTTAGAAGACGGTTCAACTCCTCTTCAAAGAGCCCCCTACCCCCCTTAACTACGAACTTCATTCCGTTCCACTCAGGAGGATTATGAGACGCAGTTACCGACAACCCTCCGTCAAGATCACCCTTCAAAACCTCTCTGAAGACTGCTGGTGTAGAAGTGACACCCAAGTCGAAGACGGTGCATCCCCTACTTAATAGGCCGGATACGGCGGCGTCAGACATCATCTTGCCGCTTGACCTGGTGTCTCTACCTATGGCGCAGACTCCTCCTTGGATATATTCTCCGAAACTCCAGCCTACTTTGGCGTAGTCCTTCACTGTAAGGTCGGAGCCGACTACTCCCCGTATGCCAGAGATGGAGGTGACCGTCAATATATTTGGAAGATGAGGCTCAAGGGAATATAAGGATGATTGCGTTATGTTTGATTATTTTATAGGGTTTGGTGGTTGCTCTATTATAGGTTCGAGTTCAAGATGTGTTAAGATAGATTTTCTTCAGGCGTTGGCATAGATGAGGATCAAGCATAACACTCGACATTGCAAAAATAATTACTTTTGAGAAATAATCTTATTGGGTGTGATTATGGGTGTAGGTTTATATGCAATGAGTGACATATTGGTCATATGACATTTCAGTCACTTAAATTGTCTAAACCACGATCTTTATTCTTCAAAGCGCTGGCGAACCCTGCAAGGATGTCTATAATCAACCTTCTACAACATAGATCTAAGAGTGTCGCGCAGATTTCTGAAGAACTTGGTTTTGAACAAACCATGGTGTCACATCATCTACAATGCCTCTCGTTCTGCGGATTTGTTACATCGCAAAGGAAAGGGAAGAGCAAGATATACTCCTTGAATAAGGAAACAGTTGTTCCGATCCTAGAGATTGTTGATAGACATCTAGAGGAGTTCGCGTCAAGCCTTTACGAATGTAATTCTCTGAAAAGGTGAAGCTGGGAATGAGAAAAGATACGTTTGATTTTGTAATATTAGGGGGTGGCTCAGCCGGATTTGGTGGCGCAATAAAGGCCTCTGAACTTGGCGCTTCTGTGGCTATGATAGAGCAGGGAACCATAGGTGGAACTTGCGTGAATGTAGGGTGCGTTCCAAGCAAGAGGATGCTAACGGTTGGAGATGTATATTATTACCGAGACCACAACTACAAAGGTGTAGTGCTGACCCAAGATCCACTGCAACTGAATTCGATAATAAAGGAGAAAGATGACTTGGTTCAGGATCTGAGGGCTCAAAAATACGTGAATGTTATTGATGATTTATCTAACGCTACTTTAATCAAAGGTTCAGCTGAATTCGTCTCCAGAAATGAGGTTAAAGTGAACGGAAAAAGGATCCGCGGTAAGCATTTTCTAATCGCAACTGGCTCCTCTCCAACAATACCTCCAATAAGGGGTATTCAGAAAGTCGATTATCTCACTAATGTAGAAGCCTTGAGCCCGAAACGACGCCCAGATAGCTTGGTAGTTATAGGCGGTAGAGCCCTTGGGTTAGAGTTCGCTCAGATGTACTCGCATTTTGGAACAAAGGTTACGCTACTTCAAAGAAGTGAAAGGATAATACCTGAGGAGGAACCTGAAATCTCGGAAGCATTGAAGGGGTATCTTCAGGATGAAGGTATAACGATTCACACAGGTGTTAAAGTCAAAGAGATTCGAAAGCAAGGAAGGCTTAAAGTGATCTCCACCATAACCGCCGGTAAGAAGAAGGAATACGAAGCTGAACAGCTCCTAATGGCTACGGGCCGCGCACCGAACACAAGAAACCTCGGTCTTGAGAAGATCGGCGTCAAATTAAGGGAAGATGGGGTCGTCATAGTTAACGATCAAATGAGAAGTTCAACCGCAAATATCTGGGCTGCTGGTGATGTGATCGGCGAACCCATGCTTGAAACCACGGCTGCCAAAGGGGGTGTCATAGCAGCTCATAACGCGTTCTCCAATCCAAAAAGGACGATGGATTTCATATCTGTTCCTCACGCAATATTCACAATGCCACAAGTGGCCAGTGTAGGCTTGACAGATGCCGAAGCAAATCAGAACGGATTCACCTGCTCATGCAATTGGATACCGATGTCGAGTGTGCCAAAAGCGAAGATCGTCGGGGACACCCGGGGATTGGTAAAACTGGTAATAGATCACAAAACAAAACGCATTCTAGGAGTACACATACTTTCACCTCTAGCAGCAGACTTGATTCATGAAGGCGTACTTGCTGTCAAGTTTAAACTCACGATCGACAACATCATTGACACAGTTCATGTCTTTCCAACAATGTCTGAAGCTATAAAACTGGCTGCACAATCATTTTACAGAGATATTGACAAAATGAGCTGTTGCACCGAGTAGACTTGAGGAAAGACTCATATCGCCTGATTACTTCTCAGACACTATCCTACGTCATCTTCCAAGTTTCAACCTCTTTGGCTAATAGGGGAATATTAATTGCGAAAGGGTTAAACTTCACCATCTCATGTAGATATGTAATGCTCGATAGGAAAGCCGTGACCAGCCTAGTCATACTTATTCTCCTACTCGGATTCACACAAACCTATATCCCGCAACCTGTGCAAGGTCAGATAAAATACGAGTGGCGCAGCCTCCCACCTCTACCCACACCCAGATCCGAAGTCACATCAGCCGTCATAGAGAATGATGTGTATGTCATAGGGGGTTTTGAAGAGCCCGGTGTAGCGTCTGACAAGGTGGAGATATACAAC
>JARPAQ010000092.1 GCA_029460375.1 Nitrososphaerota archaeon
CTAGATTTTCACTCAATTATTGATTCTCTTTTTTTTAAAAAGGTGATGTGAATTATTAAATGTTCTCAAAGATGATTCTCATGCAAAAAATATGGGGGCGGCTAGGCAGTCTGCTTCGCCTCAACTTTCAGTTTCTTACATCCTGAGGGATACGGGGTTGCTAACAGCTCTGAAATTTTGGATTCAAGTCTTCTTCTTACGTCTGGAGCAGAATCGTCGAGGGCTTGCTTGGCTCTCCTTGAAAGAAAGACCTTCAACGCCTGCGGATCCTTGTCTTGGTAAAAAGAATAGTCTCTCCTTCTCTATGTTCCTTTAGAGCTTCTTCACGTGCTCGCTTATCATCATCTGTCATCTCTTCAGCAAGAGCATCCTCTATTGAATCTAAGCGTTGGCGAATCAATCTTAGCTCTTTCTCAAGCCCGCCTTTAGACATCACCAATAGTAAAGCAGCCGGATGTAATTAAACCCATCCTCAGAAGCTCCTTCTCAAGCATGGGATCAGGGGCGTGCCACTTACGTTCAAGCCTTCTCTCCGTCCCTCACATGACCATCCCCCCAGCTAGAGTCAGAGGTCTTCCAATTTGACCTCTAGAAGCAGATACACCCAAATTACGGTTTAAACGGTAATAGAGTAATATTTTGGTGTCTCCGGTCGAACTTGAACATCGATGAGCGAGGTTCTGTCAGGTTTTTTGACTTGGTCTGCCAAATCTATCATTGAAGAGGCTGGTGGTTTACTGAGCAAGATAAAGATGGTTCTCCACCGTGTTTTAGTGGTGCAGAGTTAGCAGAATCGGTTAACGCAACCTTTATGTTATCACGGCAGTTGAAGTCTGCCAGAGAAGAATATGGGGCGAATGTATTCTAATAGCAAGGGCAAGTCCCATTCGACCAGGCCTGTCTTCAAGCATTCACCATCTTGGATAACATACAGCCCTGACGAGGTTGAAGCTTTGATAGTCAAGATGGCCAAGGATGAGGTTCCACCCAGCCTCATAGGGGTTAAGCTAAGAGATGAGTATGGGATACCCTTGGTGAAACCTTTCCTTGGGAAATCAATTCATAATGTCTTGAAGGAGAACAATCTTGTTAAAGAGATACCTGACGATCTTGAGCTGCTGGTGAAGCGGGCTAGACACATGCAGATGCACCTTAAGCAGCACCCGGGTGACAGGAAGAATGTAAGGTCGCTCGAGCTGATTGAAGCTAAGATTCATCATCTCTCAAAGCGCTACAGGAAGCTCAGTCTAGTACCAGCTGACTGGAAGTATAAATCCAAGGTAGCACAGCTTGCTTAGTAGCGAATGAATGTATGAGCCGATTCGATGAGCTGGAGAAGAGAGCTGAAGACATAGGTAACCGTATAATTCAGCTGATAAAAGAAGGAAAGACCATACTCGTAGTCGGCCACTTAGACGCCGACGGCATAACATCTGCAAGCATTATCGGCAAAGTCATACAGCGGAAGAAAGGCCACTACATAATACGCATATACGGAGAGATGAGCCAGCAGGTACTTGAAGAGCTCAAAGAAGGCGAATATGACTTCCATATATTCTGCGAATTAGGCGCAGGACTGGCTAAAGAGATGGAAAACGCCTTGAAAGATAAGTGGATCATACTGGATCACCACCAGATACCGCCTGAAGAGACGAAGATGAAGCAGGTCTTCAACGCATGGCAGTTTGGCTTCGACGGAGGACGAGAAATATCGGCTGCGGGTATGGCGTACTTTATTGCCAAAAAGATCGATGAAGAGAACACCGATCTCTCATGGCTTCCGGTTGTCTCTATGGTTGCAGACAGGCAGGATCAGGGTAAAAGACGATCAGTCTTCGGTCTAAATAGAAAGATACTTGACGACTCCGTCAACGCAGGGCTGGTGACCGTGGTAACAGATCTACTGCTTTACGGCAGAGAGACTAAGCCTGTGCATGAGGCTTTAGCTTCAACTACCACACCGTTCATACCTGGTTTAAGCGGAAATAGAGACGCTTGCTTAGCGACTCTATCATCGACGGGCATTCAGCTGAAGCAGAACGGCCGGTGGAGGACTTTAGCGGACTTCAGTGACAGTGAGAAGAAGAAGGTTATGGAATCTGTGATACCGTATCTTTCTCAAGTAGAGACTGCCAGTGAAGCTGTGGATTCTCTTATAGGCGAGGTTTACACGCTGGAGAAGGAGGATGAGCATTCTTCTCTGAGAGACGCTAGGGAGCTTGGAACACTCCTCAACGCCTGTGGACGGATGAAGCGGACTGGTGTAGGTGTATCGATATGTCTGGGGGACAGAAGCCAAGCTCTGCAGGAGGGTGAAAAAGTACTTTCAGAATACCGGCGGACCCTGAACCGGCTGATACATACGCTTCTTGAAGATGAGGGGCGGATAGTGGAGAAGCCCGGGTTCAATATGGTGGTAGGTGACGGCATTGTGGATGAAGATATGCTCGGTTCTCTCACATCTATACTGAGCGGAGTTGCGTGGTTCGAATCTAAGGTGCTATTGGCGCGGACGACGACGGCTGGTCACTATAAGCTCTCGCTCAGACGGCCTCCTCAATCAGACAGCTCGATAAATTTAAGTTTGATACTTCAAGAGCTAAGCAGTCTTCACGGCGGCTCAGGCGGAGGGCATGAAGCTGCTGCAGGAGGTAAGATACCGACATCACAACTTAAAGCCTTCCTCAGGGCTCTTAACAAGAGGTTGCAGAAGAAGGATGAAGGCAAAGGTTGAGGTCTCGATGGTCTTTAGAGGTAGGGAGATTCTTGATGCTGTCTACAGATCTCTTGAGCCTGACAATATAGGTTTCCCCAAAGGCATAGCCTTCAACATGAATGGATCCGGCAGTCGCTTAAGTTTCAAATTAGTTTCAGACACCGACATCGTGACTCTTTTAGCAACCCTTGACGACATATTGGAGTCCGCCCAAATCTCTCTCAACACTCTGACGGGATTGGAGGCTGGCTGAGACATGCTGGATATGGCGCTGGTAAGAACTAGCCCTAATGTCATAAGAGATATGCTGAGGAAGCGTCATATAGAATACCCGCTGGGCACTCTCTTAGAGCTCGATAAAGAACGTAGGCGCCTCGTCTCAGAGGTTCAGGAGCTGAAGCGCAAGCGAAACATCGTGTCTGCAGAGATAGCGGAGATGAAGAAGCAGAAGCTCGATGCGGAGAAGAAGATTCAGGAGATGAAGGATATATCTCAACACATAGCGTCAAGCGACGAGAATATCAGGAATCTGGAACAACGTCTCCATAACCTTGTAACGGAGCTGCCGAACATCCCTCACGAGTCAGTTCCAGACGGAGTAGGCGAGGATGATAACGTAGAGTTAAGGCGGTGGGGAGAGCCTACAGCCTTCGACTTCAAGCCCAGAGACCACATAGACCTAGCGGAACACCTCGATCTCGTTGATCTTGAACGAGCTTCTAAAGTAGCAGGAGCACGCTTCTACTTCCTAAAAGGAGAACTGGTGAGGCTGAACTATGCTCTTATCAGGTTTGCCCTTGACTTTCTGGTTGATAGGGGTTGGATTCTGATTCAGCCGCCGTATATGTTGAAGCGAGACGCAATTGAAGGTTCAATAATACTGTCAGACTTTGAAGACGTGATCTACAAGATAGAAGGTGAAGATCTCTACCTAATAGGGACCTCGGAGCACGCTATAGCTGCTATGCGTATGAATGAAGTCCTAACTAGGGATGAGGTGCCTCTACGGTACGCGGGTGTAAGCCCCTGCTTCAGGAAGGAGGCGGGTGCTCACGGCAGGGATACGAAGGGGGTGTTTAGGGTGCATCAGTTTGAGAAGATTGAGCAGTTTGTATTTTCGAGACCTGAAGATTCTTGGGATGAGCTTGAGTCGATGATAGGGAATGCTGAGGATTTCTTCAAGGCTCTGGAGATACCTTACAGGATAGTGGCGCTCTGCGGAGGTGAGCTGGGCAAGGTCTCAGCCAAGACCTATGATCTCGAAGCGTGGTTTCCCGGTCAAGATAAGTATCGTGAAGTGGTGTCCTGCAGCAACTGTACCGATTATCAGGCTAGAGGGTTGCTGGTGAAGTTCAGAGAAAAACCTCATGAACCATCAAAGTTTGTCCACACCCTGAACAGCACTCTGGTAGCGACCGAGCGGACCC
>JARPAQ010000093.1 GCA_029460375.1 Nitrososphaerota archaeon
CATATGTATCCCGGCACAACTTCAGGCTCAGTCCATGTAGATGGCGCGAATATAGCGGAAACATCGATAACCGAGGTGGCGAAGAAGGTGGGCTTTGTCTTCCAAAACCCTGAGAACCAGATATTCATGTTCTCTGTAGAACGAGATGTAGCCTTTGGGCTTGAAAACCTTGGGGTGCCGCGTGATGAGATGCGGGAACGGGTCGATTGGGCGATTCAACTCTTGGGTATAGAGCATTTAGCTGGACGTGCTCCGCATGAACTTTCAGATGGTCAGAAGCAGAGGGTCGCCTTGGCAGGAGTGTTAGCTATGAAACCCAGTGTGCTGATTCTTGACGAGCCGACTTCGCTTCTCGATCCCTCTACTGCATTTGAGCTGGTGGAGGTAGTGGAGATGCTCAATGACGAGCTTGGATTGACAGTCATCGTGGTCGAGCATAGACTCGACCTGCTGGTTCATGCAGCTACGAGGATCATCTGTATGGATAACGGTAAGCTGCTCTACGACGGTTCACCGCGGAGGATCTTGGCAGAGAAGGAGCTCCCCATCATTGGGATAAGTGTACCTACAACTGCTCGCCTCCATAACCTCTTAAAGGATGAAGAGATAGATCTGAAAGAACTCCCACTCTCAACAATAGAGCTGACCAAACGGCTCAACGTGATGCTGAAATGATAGAGTTCTCATCTGTCGACTTTGAACACCCGAACGGCGTAATGGCGCTTAGAGGGATCAATCTCCAGATAAGGACAGGCGAAGTGACAGCGATAGTCGGAGAGAACGGAGCTGGTAAGACAACTCTTGTCAAGCATACTAATGGTCTCCTGAAACCTACTCATGGGAAAGTGTCGGTCTTCGGAGTAGATACACGTAAAGAGAGCGTAGCCCACCTATCTAAACGGATAGGAGTAATCTTTCAGAACCCTGATCATCAGCTCTTCTCAGACAGTGTTGAGAACGAAATAAAGTTCGCTCTAACGAACTTCGGCTTCCAAGAAGATGTAATAGCCAACAGGTTGAACTGGGCTCTGAACTTCTTTGACCTAGAAAAGTATAGGTCTACATCCCCTATGCTTCTAAGCGGCGGCGAAAAGAAGCGGCTGTGCATAGCATCGGTCTTAGCTTGGGATCCTGATGTCACGATTCTTGACGAGCCGACTGTGGGTCAAGACTTTGTTCAGAAGGAGCGGCTTATGAATATGATTCAGATGCTTGTATCTCAAGGCAAGACCGTTGTAATAGTCTCGCACGACATCGAGTTCATCTGGCCTCTACAGCCCAGAGTCGTAGTTATGGCTGGGGGGAAGATTTTAGCCGACGGCAGAGCTGAAGATATATTTCGTAACGAGGAGATTCTGAGAAAGGCTAGGCTGATAAAGCCGCAGCTCCTCGACCTAGCGGATGGATTAAGGGTAAAGCCGGCAGGAGCTTTTCCGAATGTATACGACGCCAAGCGATGGCTGATTCATAGATTGAAGAGTGAGTAACATTGCAGTGGATTGCTCAAGGATTCATATTTAGACACACAGCCTCTCCATACCACCAGCTAGATCCTCGTGTAAAGCTCTTGATAGCTGTGGAACTTTTCACGCTGGCACTTCTTGTAGGTTCTCTCCTCGAAGTCGCTGTAGCCCTATCAGGAGTATTTGTTATAGCAGGTGTTTCGAAGATTCTTCGAAGAATGAGCCGCACACTCACCTATACCCTTATTTTTGCAGGTATGATATTCGGTATCAACCTTCTCGTCGGCTACCCGCTTATAGACTCTATGGTCATAGCTGTCCGATTCATCGCTATAGTCGGCTCCACCTCTGTATTCTTTCTGACCACGCCTCCTGACGAGTTGGAACTTGTTATGAAGTGGTTTCGTCTTCCGCGTGATTTGATCTTCGCCTTTGTCACAGCAGTCAGGTTTGTACCTGTCTTGATGATGGACGCTCTCCAAATAATGGACGCTCAGAAGTCGAGGGGACTGGAGCTGCAGAAGGGGAATATCTTTTCAAGGTTCAGACGTTTCATACCTATCCTAATCCCCCTTATAGTGGACGCCGTCATCAGGAGCGGAGAACTTGCTGAGGCTATGGAATCTAGGGCATATGGTGCTGTAAAGAATCCTACCAGCATATACGTTCTATGTGTGAAGCGGCGTGATACCTTTGCAACTGTATTAAGTATCACATTAATGGTGCCTGCAATATACCTATTTCTATCCGTAATATAGTCGTTTGGCTGTAGGTGCAGCACCGCATCGTAATGTGGGGAAAATTAGTTATTCTTTTAGGGTCTCGTCGCGCTCGTGGGTCTTAGCTATTATACTTCCTTCTATCTCTTTATGCATCCCTATGGCGCTGAGAAGGGTCTCTTGGAAGAGGTAAGCGTAGAATTCGAACTCTCCTCCCCCGTAGAAGGAGGGGCGTTCATTGAGCTGTGCTTCTAGGTAGCTCCACCCCTTCCCCTTCTCCATACCGCCGGGTAGAATGATTACTACATCTGAGTTCTTGACCAGCATCGAGTCTGTGTATGATGTAAGTGAAACTATTTTGGCGCCCAGTTTACGGGCCTTCTTTGCCACTTCCACAACTTCTGAAGTATCACCGGAGCCTGATATCAGAAAGATCATATCGTCGGGGGCTATGACCTTCTTTATCACGTCGCCTAAGAAGAAGACTGGTTTGAAGTCAAAGTGGCTCAGACGTAGAGAGAAGCAGACAGCTATAGCGCCTGATCTACCTTTTCCGTATACGTGGATTGCTGAGCATTTCTCGACAATATCATATATCTTGTCTATCTTCTCCCGTTGCTCCTCGATTATACTGGGAAATTTATCGGAATATTTCTTCATTATTTTTGCGTATTCAAGCGTTTCATCAGAGAAGTGGTGAAGCTTCACAACGAGTCGGCCCGTGACCTACGACTACATATGGACTATTTAATTTTTCCTTTTTTTGTTGAATACTTTCATCTTCTTCGAAGATTTGTTCGATTGAAATGCATAGCTCCCAAAGGACATATATTCCGACACCTAACAAGGCTGTTCAATTTCACATTATAGGGTGAAAAGATTAATACTCGAAAAAATCTCCTCTGAGATCAAGTGTGATAACAAGATGCCGCGCTACAAGTCCACAACAGAAGTTATGAAAATCATAGGCAAAAAAGACCAGATCAGGAAACTGTAGGACAACTCCGTCCGCAGCCTGTATTTCGGGGTCATTGCCCACGTAGATCACGGAAAGACCACTATGTCAGACTCTCTTCTGGCAGCGTGTGGTATGCTCTCCCCGTCAGTAGCGGGCCAAGCCTTAGCCCTAGACTACATGGATCTCGAGCAGACAAGGCAGATGACCATCAAAGCCGCCAACGTCACCCTCTACTATGAGACCAAGGGCAAGGGGTACGTTATGAACATGATAGACACGCCGGGCCACATAGACTTCACAGGCAGGGTGACACGAAGCCTCAGAGCCATAGATGGCGCGATCGTGGTCAGCGACTCTGTTGAAGGTATTATGACTCAGACAGAGACTGTCACTAGGCAGGCTCTGGAAGTACGTGTACGTCCAGTCCTTTTTATAAACAAGATTGATCGGTTGGTGAAAGAGCTGAGACTCACTCCAGATAAGATGCAGGAGTGGTTAGCTAACATCATCAGCGACTTCAACCGGCTGATATCCATCTATGCTGAGCCGGAGTATCGAGAGAAGTGGAAGGTGAATATACAGGACAGTAGCGTGGCTTTTGGTTCTGCTAAGGATAGGTGGGCTTTTACTTTCGACTTGGCTAAGGAGACCGGTGTCAAGTTTAGCGACATATATGACGCGTATGTTAATGATAAGGTTGATGAGCTGAGGGCGAAGATACCTTTACATGAAGCGGTATTGAGTATGGTGATAAAGCATCACCCTCCGCCGCACGTAGCGCAGTCTTACCGAATACCGGTTATTTGGAAGGGTGACCTGAATTCGGATATTGGACAAGCTCTCTTGAAGTGTGATGATAAAGGGCCTGTAATTATGATGGTGACCAACATCGTCGTAGATCCTCAGGCCGGCGTAGTCGCTGTCGGTCGACTCTTCTCCGGAACCGTTGAAAGCGGTATCAGTCTTAGCCTCATATCTGAGAAGAGGCTTGGGCGAATCCAGTCTGTGAATATGTTTATGGGACCTTACCGTGAAATTGTGGATAAATTGTATGCTGGTAATATCCCGGCGCTGCTTGGTCTGGAGTACGCTCGGGCTGGTGAGACTCTTTCCACGATCAAGAATATTCATCCTTTTGAGAGTATAAGATATGTTTCTGAGCCGGTTGTCACCATAGCTGTCGAGTCGAAGCATCCTCGTGAACTTCCTAAGCTCGTAGATACTTTGAGGAGGCTGAGCATAGAGGATCCGAATCTTGTGGTTAAGATAAACGAGGAGAGTGGAGAGATGCTAATGTCCGGTATGGGTGTTCTCCACCTCGAGATAGCGACTACTCTCTTGCAAGAGGACGGTCTTGAAATCGTTACTTCTGAACCCCTTATCAACTACCGTGAGACTATTCAGGGGAAAGCTGGACCCATTATGGCGAAGTCGCCTAACAGACATAACAAGATATTCATACGTATCGAGCCGCTTACCCCTGAAGTTATTGAGCTGATACGGACAGGTAAGATAAACGAAAATATGGATAAGAAGGAGATGGCGAAGATTCTTAGGGAGCAAGGCTGGGATACTGACGAATCTAAGAATGTTGTCGCCATGGATGAGCGTGGAAACATGTTCGTAGATGCTACCAAAGGTGTCCAGTTCCTGCAGGAGTCTCTGGACTCTATGAGGGCAGGGTTCACCGACGTGATGATAAACGGCCCCTTAGCATACGAGTACTGCAGAGGCTTCAAGGTTATACTGCATCACTATGTACCGCACGAAGACCCTGCGCACAGAACATACGCTCAGCTTATGCCTGCTACGAGAAGAGCGATACTGGGTGCTGCGCTATTGGCCAAACCTGTTCTGCTTGAACCTATATTGGGTATGGAGGTGAAGTGCACTTCGGAGCTGATAGGTGCGGTTGCGAGTGTGATTTCTTCGAAGAGGGGGAAGATGTTGAACGTGGATCAGAAGGGTATTCTTACGTTAATTGACGGGGAGGTGCCAGCCTCCGAGACCTTCGACCTGTCTGAAGTTATGAGAGGAGCGACTGCTGGAAAGGCTATCTGGAACACTCACTTCAAGTTATGGTCACCCGCCCCTCAGTCCCTTATGGCAGGTCTTGTGTCGGAGATAAGGAAGCGTAAGGGTCTAGAACCAGAACCGCCGAAGCCTCAAGAGTTCATAGATAAAGAGTAGCCCGCTGTAAGTGGGTTCAACTCTAATCTCATCGGTGTAGAATGCGCTGTTGTAGCGTCTTTAGTGCTGTTTGGACGTTAGTGAGCCCAAATAACGGCAGTTCTCTATGAGCCTTATCCTCAAGAATCGTCTTGGATAAGTGTACATATTGTGCTGCGACATGCGGCCATCGTCTAGCCTTCATACGCTCAATTGCTCTATGTTGAAGTCCAACTAAACGGGTGGGTCTACCCAGTAGCCAGTTTACCGCTTTAACTATCTCTCCTGAGTTACGAGGAGGCACCATTACACCGTTCGAATGGGCAAGTTCGTACTTTGAATGTGGGTATGGTGTTGAGACTACGGCCATACCGTGGGCAAGAGCGTATGTCAGGCAGCCACTGGAGCTCTGGTCTCGGTTTAGGTAGGGGGCCAAGTATATGTCTGAAGCGGCGAGGTATAGGCTCAGATTATCTTCGGGGAGAAAACTGTTGATGAACTTCACATGATCTTCCAGACCGAGTGCACGTACCCTCTCTTCCAGCTTCTCCCTGTAAGCCTCACCATACCTCCTCAAGATGCGTGGGTGGGTCTGGCCAAGGATGAGATAGATGGTGTCTGGGTGGCGATCTATGATCTTGGGGAGAGCTTCTACGGCATACTCCAAACCCTTATTAGGACTGATGAGGCCGAATGATGTCAGAACCCTCCTGTTGCTCAACCTTAGGCTCACCTTGGCTGTAACCTTATCAGGCCACTTGACTTCTGGGACGCCGTGAGGTATGAACTCTACCTTGTGGTCACCACTCGCTTCATAAATTTCTGCCAGATCTTCTCTGTAGATTGAAGGTAGCACCACTACCGCATCACTGTTCTCCACGATTTTTCTGATAACCTTGTATGCCGTCGAGTTCAGGTTATGATTTAACGTATGAAGGGTGGTTACGATGGGCTTTTCACACCGCTCCATGAAGTCTAGGATGTAGCTCCCCCCGACTCCTCCAAAGATGCCAAACTCGTGCTGTATGCAGACCAGGTCAGTCCTCGACTCGTTTATAGCTTTGGCAAGGGTAACGTAGGCTCGACGTTCGTCCTTAACGATTCTTAAGATC
>JARPAQ010000094.1 GCA_029460375.1 Nitrososphaerota archaeon
ACCGAGCCCGCCCTCTGGAAGAAGGAGATATACACAGACGGAACCAACCAATGGATAAGCCATGCCTAAGTAACTGTGAACAGTTGGGAAATATACTAAATTGGCAGGATTCAAAAGCGTAAACAAACGGTGCACAGTTGGTAAAACTCAAGACTTTCGTTGACGAGGGTAGTTTTGACTAAGCTTCCGAACCCTGAACAGATAGCTCTACCGAAGATGATGAGGGTTAGCTTGTAGAAACCTTATTTATTTCTGGTTCCGTAGTTATGTGGTTAATATGTCGATCTATTCATATGTTATTGTGAAGGACATTATGGTGGAGCCGATAACTGTCTCCAAAAAAGCTTGGCTGACTGAAGCCTTGAAGGTTATGGTGAAGCACAACATAGGGAGCTTGGTAGTAGCGGAAGATCATAAGGCGTTGGGCATATTGACAGAGCGAGACATAACCAGAATTGCTGCTTCTAACTCTGAGCTGCCGCCAAAAAAGGTTGAAGATATCATGTCTAAGCCAGTCGTAACTGTAGCCGAAGATTGTACTGTCTGGGATGCTTTCAGAATTATGTTAAAGGAAAGGATTAGACGTCTACCAGTAGAAAAGGATGGGATGCTCACAGGTATAGTTTCTGAGAGAGATTTATTCAGGTGGGCTATGATGACGATCCATCAGAAGAATGTCCCCGATGATATTAAGGAGTTCATCCAACTTAATGTGAACCCAAAAATCTAGCACCATTTAGGGTAGAGGCGTTGTTGTTATGGGTTAGCTCCTTTTGCAACTGTTGACAGTTAGGTAGCCACGCCTAACCCTTAGACAGAGTTGGGTTACTTCGCGATCGTTATCATCGCACTCCCCAGCATCTTGGTTTCTATTGTTACATCTTTGAACTGCTCTTGCAAGATGTCTCTTATTCGGCTTATGCTCGGATACTTTCTGTATGTGGGGTATATCTTTGAGAATACGAAGCCCTTTCGACCTAGGAATAAAGCAGCCAGAAACCCAGCTATAAACCTGAAGTACAACCCTATAAGCCACTTAAGAATGCGATTGTCAGGCTTCCCGATATCCACAATAAGAAAACGGCCACCATCCTTCTTTAATACGCGCCCAATCTCTTCAACAGCAACCCTATAGTTCTGAGCATCACGAAAAGAGAAACCACACATAACAACATCGAAGACACCGTTACGGAAAGGCAGCCTCTCAAACAAACCGTTCACAAACCTTGAAGGATTACCTTGCATCCCAGTCTTAGCAGCCTGCAGCATAGGCCTTAATGGATCCGTAAGTACAAGATTTCTCACACCCTTTACAGAATCAAGAAGAACTTCGCTCATGGTTCCCGGGCCACACCCTAGATCCAGCACTGCATCTCCAGTCTTAACCGCCTTAACTATCCCTTCACGCCTATACTTAACATCACGCCCAAACGATATCACCCAGTTTCCCCGCTCATAGAACGGGATGGTCTCAATCAGAGCATCCTGAGTCTCCTGCCAGACCTCTGCAAGACCCTCCTCAGACGCCATACAATCGGCTATAAGAAAGAGCAGGGTAATAAGCTAGGCTATGCAGCTAGGAGCCCATAAGTTCCTGAAACTCAGCTACTATTGGTTGCTTCGATTCTTCCCACTCAGCGTAGCCTCGTGAATACAGCCTCACCTTCTCGTACCCAAGGATCCGTAACGCAGCGTAGATGTATGATGATGTCATACCGTCCTTGCAGTATGAAGTCACCTCGGTCCCTTCAGCCACACCGTGCTCTTTGAATATCTGTTTCAGACGCTCCTCCGGCAGAAAATTCCTATCCTTACTGATACACATACGCCAAGGAAGGTTCACTGCACCCGGCATATGGCCATTAAGAAAATCCATCCGCTCACCAGCATCTACAACCAACCCCGAAGCGGCTTTGAGCACCTTTGAGATACTGCTCTTCGTAGATAGCCAACGTTCATCCATCCTCGCAGTGTAGACTGATCTTTCAACCTTAGGCGCATCCCGCGAAACCTGCCCTCCATCCTGCACATAGATAGAGAAGTTTCGGTCCAGAAGATATAGATCCTTATGCCCATACAGCTCAAGCGTCCACAACAGCCTAGCCGCATAAACACCCCACTGATCATCATAAGCCAGCACCGGTGAATCATTCTTGACGCCAAGCCGACTCATCAACTCCTCAAACTCCTTGGGTTCAGGAGCATCCTTAAGCCGACCTATAGATTTCACAAACACCGTCACAGGGAGGGAGGACGCACCCGGTATGTGTCCTTCCTCATAGTCTACGCGTCTTCTAACGTCGATTATTCGCACCTCTAAGCCTGAAGCATCTATCCATCGAGAATCAACCAGCTTTATACCCATATCAACAACCTCCTCTTCTCACGCTGCACACTCACCCCTAGCGGTCTTGACCTTGTACGGACCTGTAAGACCCCAGTCGGTATAATCAGACGGAGAATCCTCATAAGGCGGTAGTTTCGCCACATCTTCCAAAGCCGAAGCCACTATCTTCTGCAGACGACTTCCTCTTCTTCCCCTAACCAACCTGTTCACTTCCCTCCGACTGTAACCGTTCAACCCAAGATAAGAAGTTCTCACCATCCATCTTCTGCTCACGGTAAAGATCAATTAATCTCGAAACCGCCTCAGGCACCCTCTTAGCCGGCACCCTCATAACAGGCTCACCGAACCTAACCGCCCCATCAGATACACTTCCACCCAGCAGAAGCTGATAATAAGGCACCATACGGCCATCCACCCTCTGAGCAGAACCGAATAAACCTATAGTAGCTACATGATGATGTCCACAAGCGTTAGGGCATCCGCTGACCTTTACACTGACACCCTCAAGATCGCTCGAAAGCATAATATCATCCTGCCCTGAAAGATGCTCAGAGAGCTTCATCGCCAAACGGTGAGAACGAGTCACCCCAAGATTGCACGTATCCGCACCCGGGCAACCCACTACATCAGATATCGTGTTTGCACCCGGTGACGCTAAACCCACCTTCTTCATATCGGTATACAAGTCATACAGGTCTACCTGATCTACCCACCGTAGAACCATATCCTGCAGTACAGTTGTTCTGACAAGACTGTCAGCATACCTTTCCGCTATGTCAGCCAAGACCCGAAACTGTCTCGCCGTAAGGTCGCCTCCAAAGAGAGTAACATATACTGCATAGAAGCCTTTCTGCTTCTGCGGCTCAGCATTTGTTCGAAACCACTTCTTGAACTCTGCATCACCTTCCGAGTCTTTCCCTGCACCAGATGATACTTTCTCCACCCTTTCTTCCTCTACAACTGTAGCGGGATCACCTGACTTTGTAACCCGTAACGCCTGACGCTCTTTGAAGATCAGCCTTCTGAACTCATCTATCCCCACGCGGTCTATGACGAACTTCATCCTAGCCCTGAATATATTATCTCGATTCCCCATACGATCGAATACACGAATCAGAGCCTCGCATGTAAGGTCAAGATCTTCTGCAGAAGTGAACTCTTCGAGAAGATGAGCGGCTCTAGGGGGGGAGCCCAGTCCTCCGCCTATGTATATCCTGAAGCCCTTGATCTGTTGTCCGTCAAGGCTCTTCACGGTCGCCAATGCGCCTAAGTCATTTATTGCTCCGAAGATACAATCATCGCCGCATCCTGAGAAGGCTACCTTGAACTTCCGAGGAAGGTTCTGAGTTAGAGGGTTACGCAGAAGGTATCTGGATATATGCTTCGCGTAAGGTGTTACATCAAATACTTCTTTAGGACAGACTCCTGCTAGAGGGCAGGCGGTGACGTTTCTAACCGTATTACCGCAGGCTTCCCTCGTCGTCAACCCCACTTCACACAGTCGGCGAAGAACTTCAGGAACCGCCTCCAACGCCACCCAGTGGAACTGTATATCCTGCCGTGTTGTAATGTGGCCGATACCCATGGAGAATATCTCAGCGATATCGCCTAGGATACGAAGCTGCTCTGAATTTACCTCTCCGTAGGGGACTTTCACCCTAACCATCTGTATATCTTTCTGAAACCGTATACCGTATACCCCGTTCTGGAGGCGGAATCTCCTCCACTCCTCTTCACCCAATTCACCAGACTTGTACCTTAGAACTTCGTGTGACACTCGCTCAACATCTGCTTGTATCTGAGGATCTGACACGGGAAACCATTACTCCATGAAGGATATGTAAGGCAGGAACCTGAAAAAGATATTGGAAGGTTCTATCGAAAATGTCGATAATGACAAAGTAGACCGCCTTCCATTATCGTCTCACACTATAACGCTGTTATATTCCTTATTTAAACATTGTCGCAGCCAACCCCCCACCCAATTTCACCGATCAATAAGAGAGATCGGCTTTTCTTTAAACATATTATTATCCTGTGAAATGTATGACAATC
>JARPAQ010000095.1 GCA_029460375.1 Nitrososphaerota archaeon
GTAGGTGGTGTCCCAGTCGTTGTTGAAGCCTCCGCTCTTCCTGAAGCCGTATATTACGCTGTCCGATATCGCCTCTTCAGATACTTGTGTCCTTAGCAGCTCCTGGGCTAGGTACGACACTGTTCGGCTTATCGAACGGTTGTAAGAGTCACGAGCGTCAATCAGCACCCCGTCACAGTCGAAGATCACGGTAGATACTTCTCTGAGAGGCTCGACGCTATCTTTACGTATGTAGGCGACTCTTCCATCTAAATCAACACGCGTGTAGCTGTCCAACATCAAACCGCATCATCCCTGAACCGCTCCTTAAGGGCAGAAGCGTGATTTACCAACCCTTCTGAAGAGGCTAGAAGAGCAGCAGGCCTGCGGAGCTTATCGAGACCGGTTTTAGAACACTCGACAATATCCATTCGTTTAACAAAGTCCAGTGATGAGAGTCCCGACCGTGTTCGAGCATAGCCGCCGGTGGGGAGGACGTGATTTGTACCTGTACAGTAGTCGCTGGCTGCTGAAGGGGAGTATGGGCCTAGAAGTACAAGTCCGGCTGAAGTGATTCTATCAGCTGCGCTTCGGGGGTTTGTGACCATGATTTCAAGGTGCTCTGGGGCGAAGAGGTTGGCAAACTCCACCATCTGATCCAGATCTTTACAGAGCGCTATGAAGCCGTTCTTATTCAAAGAGTCAGAAACGATGTCTTTACGCTCTACGGCTTTAATATAACTGCTTAATAGATTCGTCACCTTTTGAGAGAGATCGGGTGAATCTGTAACCAAGCCACACACACTATCATAGCCATGCTCAGCCTGTGAAACCATATCCCGAGCTACAAACCCAGCGTCGGCTGAAGCGTCAGCCATCACAAGGAGCTCACTTGGACCAGCAGGGAGATCTATATCCACGACTTGGGATACGGTGAGCTTAGCCGCGGTCACATAGATGTTCCCCGGCCCCACCACCTTATCTACAGGCTTCACACTCTCAGTACCATACGCCAAGGCAGCTACAGCCTGAGCGCCCCCTACTTTATAGAACTCATCGACACCACATATGTCAGCTGCCACCAGTAGGAGAGGTGGTATTGCACCTTCTTTAGTTGGAGGGGAGGTGACTACGATCCGTTCAACTCCTGCGATCTTGGCTGGTATGGCAGTCATAAGTAGAGAGCTTGGGTATGTTGCTTTTCCTCCTGGGACGTAGCAGCCTACGCTCTTTACAGGTATAATTCGCCTGTTTATCTTCACTCCTTTTTCCTTGGTGGTTATACGTGTCATGCTCTTCATTACGGCTCGTTCGAACTTTTCGATTCTACGTTTGGCGAACTTTAGGGCTGAAACCTGCTTCTTGGAGACTCTGTTGTATGCTTCTTTTACTTCTCGAGGGGTGATTTGTAGTGTGTTTTGGGTGAGCTCTGCACCGTCAAGTTTTAGAGTGTAGTCTAGTAGCGCTTTGTCTCCTGAGGTGTCTACGTCTTTTATGATTCGTCGTACTGTTTTATCTACTTCGGGGGGGATCGCTTCTCTGGAGCGAAGTTTAGATATCTCTTTTTGGATATTTGATGTTTTGAGGTCTATTATGCGTATCTTGTTCTTACTCCTCACCTTCGCCACCTTTAGGTATCTCTTCTAATGGAAGTATCTGTCGAGGTTCGTGGACCACTAGACCTTGAGCTAGTTTCCTGAGGGTGGGGAGGAATTTGAAAAACATCTGCCGCTCTATCACAGTATTTACTGACAACCAGTCTTCATCGGAGAGTGGGCTTATCGTTGGCTTCTTCAGAGCCGGGAGAGCTGAAAGAAGCTTCTGCAGATTCTCTTTTCGCACGTTTACAAATATGTGCAGGTTCTTCCTACCTCGAACGACACCTCTGAACAACGCCAAGACATCATAGATCTTCTCCCGCTTCACAGAGTCAGCCAAGGCATCTTTGTTCGCGATGAGAACCGCGTAAGACTCCATAACGGTCTCTATCTCCCTTATGTTATTGGCTGCAAGCGTAGAACCGGTCTCCGTGACATCCATAATGATATCTGCCACTTCAGGAGGCTTGGCTTCAGTAGCGCCGAAGGATAGGAAGATGCTGACCTTGGGGTTCTGACCTATCTTCCACCAAGGGGTCATAATCATAGGATCCTGATCACCATACTTGTCTTTGTACACTGGATTCGACTTCACCCAGTCTGAGCATATCTTCAGGTACTCGGTTGAGATTCTTACACTTCGATTCTGAGACCAGAGGTGTTCCATGACTTCTGAAAGTGAGTTGGCAGGCAGGTCTTTCGACACTCCTGCGACCAGTTTCACTCGGCCGTATTCGAGGTTAGCGAGTATCTTGACGTCTGCCTTTGTTTCAGTTATCCAATCCTCTCCTGTTATCGCGATATCTTCGATACCCTCCGAGACATAGACCGGTATCTCCTGTGGCCTAAGCATCTTAAGAGCTATGTCAGGGTCGCTCATCTGGGGCCTATACGATCTTTTACCACCAGATATAACGTAGCCTGCCTGTGATAGAAACTGGAAAGTCGCTGTTTCCAAGGAGCCTTTGGGTATAGCGAACTTGATTATAGCCATAGATATTTCATCCTTTGCATTATGACAACAGCGGGATCTTCATCTGTAAAAGTCTTTACTAAAATAGATGTGGAGAAAAAAGTATATTTTGTTAAGCTAGAGCCAGTGCTAAACGTGAAGACATCCACCTTTTATGAAGACGATCCATCACTTACACCACTACAGCAGATCGACATATCAGTCAATATATATGTTTTGCATATCAAAGAACGGAAAAAGATAAAAGTTTCAAGAAGCTTGAGAAGAAGATGCGTTTTGACTTGGGGTAGGCTGAACTGGCTTCGCCCTAAAACGCTCCAAAGCCGACTGGAAATGCTTTAACTCCGTCTCTAGGAACTTGATATCAGCCTGAAGCGTTTCAACCTTCGCACTCTTAGTACCCTGCTTCTTCAATACTCTTATCTGGGCTTTCTCCTCTTTGATAAGCCTGTTCAACTCATCTTCGTAGAGCGAAGACATATGCAACATCATTTAGATGCTGGATATTAAAGTATTTCAAAGTATAATAAGTGGAGTATTGGTGGAGGATTGCTTTGACGAGAGAAGAGGAACTTCTAAGAAAAGCCAATGCACCCAA
>JARPAQ010000096.1 GCA_029460375.1 Nitrososphaerota archaeon
CCGAGACATAGCGAGAGGCCTGCTCAGCCTCGAGGATATATCGCTCATCATCTTCGACGAAGCCCATCGAGCAGTAGGAGAATACGCGTACTGCAGCATAGGGCGGGAGTATGTGAAGGCTAACCCTGACGGGAGGATAGTCGGTATGACAGCGTCGCTTCCCGATGACGAGCGGCGTATCAAGGAGGTTCTGCTGAACCTCAACCTCCAGAAGCTAGAGTTCAGAGATGAGCAGAGTCAGGATGTGAAGCCCTATGTGCAGAAGACCGAGGTCGAATGGATGGAGGTATCACTCACTCCAGTTCTACTGAATATTCGAAGTAAAATGAGGAGCGCCATATCTACCCGTGTAAAAAAGCTCGAAGCAGCTGGGCTTGTGAATATCAAGAATATCAGCAGCATAAGTATGAAGAAGCTCCTAGACCTGAGAAGCGAAGTGGAGAAGGGGGGAGACTACCAAGCTAGATCCGACCTTATCTCCGCTATACGGCTGAGCCATGCTGTAAACCTGCTTGAAACCCAGAGCGTCAAATCGTTCCTAAAGTTCTTCGACAGACTTGCTGAACGTTACAGTGGAGTAGGTTTACGCAAACTGTTAGAAGATCCGCAGGTGAAGTCTGCATACGAGTCTGCGCGTGGTGCGTCTATGCTCGGTGTGACGCATCCGAAGATAGGGGAGTTGAAGAAGCTCCTGAAGTCTCTCGGCAGAGATGAGAAGGCCATAGTCTTCGCTAGCTACCGTGACTCGGTCTCAGACATATTTGAAAGCCTATCCGCAGACGGCTTCAGAGCAAGGTACCTGATAGGCAAGAGCGGCAGAGGGCAGCGTCAAAACGAGCAGGTGAAGACGATAGAGGATATGAGGAGCGGGTTGTTCGATATACTTGTCTCAACTCAGGTCGGCGAAGAGGGCTTAGACATATCAGAATGCAGATTAGTGGTCTTCTATGACAACGTTCCAAGTGCAGTTAGGTTCATCCAGCGAAGTGGACGCACAGGGCGAGAAGCACCGGGTCGAGTCGTCGTCTTCATAGCGAAAGGCACCAAGGATGAAGCATACTACTGGTCGGGGAGACGGAAGGTAATGCGCAGTAGACGAGTCGCAGCTAAGCTCGAAAAGTCGCAGCGAGATTCAGAAGGACCCATGGATAGATACGTGGATCGAAGAAAGACTTCTCCTCTGGTCTATGTGGATACGCGGGAGTCTCTGCTTCTTGTAGAAGGATTGAAGAAACAAGGGTGCAGAGTAGATGTGAAGGCTCTCCCCGTAGGAGACTTCATAGCGTCCAGCGACATCGTCATCGAAAGAAAGACTGTGGAGGACTTTGTCAAGTCTGTTATAGATGGACGGCTCTTCAGGCAGCTTGTAGCTATGCGCGAAGCATACCAGCGGCCTGTCTTGATAGTTGAAGGTGATAGACGCAAAGCTGTTGGGATAAGCGCATCATCTCTGTTCGGCGCACTTGCAAGTGTAGTTTCAGATTTTCAGGTATCTACCTTTATGTCGAGCGACGAGGATGAAACCAGCAAGATAATCTTTCACATAGCTCGAAGAGAACAGATAGAGAGAAAGAAGGAGGTTAGGATAAGGAGCGGAAGGAAGCCTACATCGTTAGCGGATACACAGAAGTTCATAGTAGCTGGACTGCCGGGTGTGAGCAACGTTCTGGCAGATAGGCTTCTGAAAGAGTTGAAGACTGTTTCGAACATCTTTAACGCTGACGAGAGTGAATTGAAGCGGGTTGAAGGTGTAGGCAGCAAGATGGCGAGACGCATAAGAACGATATCGACCAAGGAATACGAATCATCTAAAGAGTAAAGCGTGATTAAGGTTTAAAGAGGGTGCAATCTTCGTATCCTACATAAGTGAGCTTCAATGCAGTGTGAAAAATGCGGTACAGACGAGCCCTTCCCTTTCACCTGCTCATACTGTGGAAAGAAATTCTGCGTAGATCACCGCATACCTGAAAATCACGACTGCACTGAAATATGGATGGCCAGACCACCATTGAAAGCTCCGCCTCCACCTAGCCGCAAAAGATTCTTCCGATCCTCAAGCTTCGGAGCAGACGCCTATAAGCAACAAGGAGCCTTCTGGTTCTCAAGAACCGAGCTCAAACATCTAGCTGTAGGGACACTGCTGGTCACACTGGTGGCGCTCAGTCTAACGGGCTCCTTCATGCCGAACTCGATAACTCTGTCACTTTCCCTCCTCTTCGCATCGTCGTTTCTTCTTCACGAAATAGCGCACAAGTTCACTGCACAGAAGAATAGATTGTGGTCGGAGTTCAGACTTGTCCCATTCGGGGCTCTTCTGACACTGATAAGCATCCTATTTCCCTTGAAGATTATAGCGCCTGGGGCTGTTATAATATCTGGCAGATCTACTCTGTCCACGATAGGTCGAACTGCTTTTGCGGGGCCGCTGACCAACATTCTGCTGGGTTTCGGCTTACTTCTTCTGTCCCTATTTGTTCCAAACCAGAATATTAGCTGGGTTCTATCTTGGGGCGCTAATGTAAACGGGATATTGGCGATATTCAATCTGATACCGTTCGGGGTGCTTGACGGGCAGAAGATAATATCTTGGAATATCAAAGTCTGGGCCGTTGCTGTAGCCTTTTCAGCGGCTCTTCTTGTACTTGGAAGCGTCGTCAAATTTCTTTAAATAATCATAGAATTACTGTCGAGAAGTAGGCGACAGATATTGAATATAGAGGTTGTCTCAGGCAGAATCCTCGAAAAGAACTACGAACTCTTAGTTTTAGGCGCATTTGAAGGTGAAGACCTTCGCGGCGTATCTGAAGAGATAGATCACGCTTTAGGCCAAGAGATATCGAAGATAATTAAGACACTGGAGTTCGAAGGCAAGCCGAAACAGACCAGTCTGCTTCACACTCAAGGACGGATAAGTATCAGACGAATCCTACTAGTCGGCCTAGGTAAACGTGAAGAGTTCAACTTAGAAGCGGTACGCACAGCATCCGGAAAGACGGCGCGATTCACCAGAGACCTAGGCGTCACAAGCTACGCCACCACCATATTGGGTGATGCGGAGAAGATACGTCTCAGCAGCATTGTGGAGAATCTTGTCGCAGGATGTGAACTGGCATTATACCAGTTCCGCAGGTACAAAACCGAGGACAAAGAATCTCCGAAGAAGATCGATAAGATAACGATATTTGCAGAAAGCCCTGATTCTGTGGACGAAGTCCGTAAATCCATCCTTACTGCCCAGATAATAGATAGAGGTGTAAGTCTGGCTAGAGACATATCGAACATACCGAGCAGCGACGCTACACCAGCACACATAGCCGAAGAAGCCAAGAAGATAGCCCGTGAAAACAGAATGAAATGCACCGTTCTGGAAACCAAGGATATGGAGAAGCAAGGTATGGGCGGCATACTTAATGTAGCGCGAGGAAGCCTGCAACCCCCTAAACTTGTAATCTTAGAGCATAATGGCGGAGGCGAAGACAGGCCTATAGTCCTGCTTGGGAAGGGGATAACCTTTGACAGCGGCGGCATATCCATAAAGCCGTCTGAAAAAATGGAGGAGATGAAGCACGACAAGTCAGGCGCAGCGACTGTTATAGCTGCAATGCAGACGGCGGCTCAGCTACAACTCCCGTTAAACATCGTTGGAATCACACCGCTGACCGAAAACCTGCCGAGCGGCTCAGCCTACAAGCCTGGGGATATACTGAAGATATACAACGGGAAGACAGTGGAAGTGATATCGACCGATGCTGAGGGGCGGCTGATTATGGCGGACGCACTAGCATATGCATCGAAGTATAAACCTCAAGCAACGATAGACTTGGCGACCCTTACAGGCGCCTGTATAACAGCTCTGGGGGGAGTGGCAACTGGTCTTCTAGGTAATGATGATGACTTGAAGAGGAAGATAACGTCAGCAGGCGAAACCACGGGTGAACGTGTGTGGGAGCTGCCTCTGTGGGATGATTATAAGGAGCAGTTGAAGAGCGAAGTGGCGGATATGAAGAATGTAGGCGGGAGACCTGCTGGAGCCATAACTGCAGCTTCATTCCTAAGCAACTTCGTGGATTATCCCTGGGCACACCTCGATATAGCGGGGACAGCATGGACCCAAAACGGTTCACCGGAGAAGCCGTACATCCCGAAGGGTGCCACTGGTGTAGGGGTGCGCTTGATCATTGAGGTTCTGAGAGGCTGGAAGTCTTAAGGGATCTATCTGAAGAGCCTTCCCCTGAGTCTATTATTACAATTCTTCTGTCTGTCTCAAAGTTTCTTCGAAGATCAAGAGCCTTTTCAAAATCTACCTTAGGTACAACCATGGGGCCTAGATCAGGGTCGTTCATCTTAACTGTCTCCGAGTCAAAGCCTGTTACAACCACCCAGTGTAGCACACCGTCTTGATAATTGTCATCGGGTGCGTATCCGGTCTGATCCACCATAACTATAGGCGGCTTCTTATTCTGGACGAAGTGCTCTATCATGTTGATGTCAACCTTCTCATAGAACTCTTTCACTCCTCTGTTCAGAGCATTCGTCCTGATGCGATCGTAATTGAATTTCAGGACTGGGAGCATAAATACATTGAAGAGCCACCCTATATACCCGTAGTTAAAAGAGATATCAAACCCCCTCTGTTCCTTAATGACTAATGCTTCTAACCGTCTTGTAGCAGCAAACCCGGCTAGACCGAAGGCATCTGTCATCCCTAATGGGAATAGCTGTGAATACATCCAAGCTCTAAACTCTAATGTCCGGCTGATCTTTATTTCAGGCCTGTGATGCTTTAAGACCATCATGAGAGAGGCTGGCCCGCAGCTTCCGATTACGGTCTGTTTGAAGTAGGGTACATCGAGCTCTATCAACGGTTCCGCATATTATCAGTACATGTTTTCGGGTTTAGGTGTTATGCTTCGCGGCTCTGTCAACTCGGGAACCCTTTCGCGTCTCACTTTGCTATCACTCCATATCTTCAAGCCGATATGAAGAAAACTAAACCCCAATTATCTGCGTCCCATCATACCGACAGCCGGGTTCTTTCGGCAGGTTTAGCGCAAGGTTTTTAAATATCACTAGTGATA